>JAFWBN010000194.1 GCA_017507075.1 Alistipes sp.
GGCATTTTTATATAAACAGAAAGTGTGGAGTTACTTTCCGTTTACTGAATAGAGGCTCTGACAAAACCCGAAGAAAATAAACGATACAGCCCCACACTCGAATAGTATGGGGTATATACACAAATTGTGCTTAGCCGCATAGCTATACAAGAAATGAGTGCTATTCGTCATCCTTTCTTCTTGAAAACTGTCAGATTTTCTATTCAGGACTGCGAAAACACTTTCGTAAGTATGTACACCGTGTAGAAATCGCTCACGGCGCTACAAATGTAGAAATATTTTTTCAAACAAGCAACTTTACATATTACATTACATCTGTAGCACAAAAAAGCTGCTAACATTTAGTTAACAGCTTTAATAGTAGAAAAGTAAGGTATTACTTCTCAAAGAACTCCGGTTTATTCTCTTTAATAAAGTCTATAACCTCATTAAGACCCTCTGTAAATTTGGCAAAATCCTCCTTATAGAGGAAAATCTTATGGCGGTCAAAGCTAAAACTTCCGTCAGCGCGGCTTACCTTGCGGGACTCTGTGATTGTAAGGAAATAATCATCCCCACGAGTAGCTTTCACATCAAGGAAATATGTTCTACGGCCCGCCTTGATTACCTTTGAGATAATCTGGTCGCCGTAATCTTCATTTTCAATTTGAGTTGCAAAAGATGACATGGTACTAAAATTATAATGTGTGTATTAGTGTATGCTTATTTACTCTATAGCCTCTGTTATATCTACTACGGAGACTGTTTTCTGCTCGCCTGTAGCCATATTTTTAATAGTTACAACACCTTGTTCAAGCTCGTTGCTACCAATGATTGCCACGAAAGGTATCATGCGGCGATTTGCATACTCCATCTGCTTTTTCATCTTGGCACTATCCGGATATAGTTCTGCCGAGATGCCTGCACCACGCAGAGCATTAACCGCAGCAAGTGATGCCAAAGACTCCTTCTGACCCAAATTTACAAACAACACCTTTGTTGAGCAGCCAACCTCAGCAGGGAAGAGGTCAAGACCCACCATAACATCGTAAATACGGTCTGCACCAAATGAGATACCCACACCTGACACATCTGACAGACCAAAAATACCCGTCAGGTTATCATAACGGCCACCTCCGCAGATTGAGCCTATTGCAAAATCTTTTGCCTTAACCTCAAAGATTGCACCCGTATAGTAGTTTAGTCCGCGAGCCAAAGACAAATCGAGCTCTATATCCAAAGTATATCCCGCAGCTGCAACTGCATCAAATACTGTACGCATCTCACTTACACCAAGAAGACCTGTCTCAGAATCTGCAAGAATTTTAGACAAAGTATCTAATTTCTCGGCTGTTGTACCACTTAACTCAAGTATTGGTTGAAGTTTAGCGATGGCCTCGTCCTCAATGCCGCGCTCCAAGAGTTCAGCCTTAACATTATCAAGACCAATTTTCTCAAGTTTATCGATTGCAACGGTGATATCAATCATCTTATCCGCGTGTCCCATAACCTCTGCAATACCGAAGAGAATTTTTCTGTTATTCATCTTCAGAACCACATTTATACCGAGTTTTTCAAACACGCTCTGCACAATACCCACCAACTCAACCTCGTTCATCAGCGATTTTGAGCCGATAACATCCACATCGCACTGATAAAACTCACGGTAGCGACCCTTTTGAGGACGGTCTGCACGCCATACAGGCTGAATTTGGTAACGCTTAAATGGGAATACAATCTCGTTCTGATGCTGCACAACATAACGCGCAAATGGGACTGTCAGGTCATATCTGAGACCCTTCTCACAAATCTTTGATGCCTCAGTAAGCTCATGCGGTTGCAGTTTTGCTGCATAATCTCCCGAATTAAGTACCTTAAAGAGCAACTTATCACCCTCGTCTCCATATTTTCCGAGCAGTGTAGAGAGGTTCTCCATTGCAGGGGTCTCAATAGGGGAGTAACCATTAAGGCGGAATACGCCACGGATTGTATTAAATATATAGTCGCGTCTATTCATCTCAACAGGAGAGAAATCACGCGTACCCTTTGGTATTGATGGTTTCTGTGCCATAATTGCAGTTTATTGATTTTCAGTTAATTTACGATACTTAACACGCTTTGGTGCTGTATCAAGCCCCTGAGCCTTCTTCCACTCCTCGTACTCAGAGTATGAGCCCTCGTAGAATACAACCTTTGAGTCGCCCTCAAATGAGAGTATATGTGTTGCCACACGGTCAAGGAACCAACGGTCATGCGAGATAACAACAGCGCAGCCCGCAAAGTGCTCAAGACCCTCCTCCAAAGCTCTGAGGGTGTTTACATCAATATCATTGGTAGGCTCATCAAGCAGAATAACATTACCCTCCTCTTTAAGCGCGAGAGCAAGATGCAGACGATTTCGCTCTCCTCCGGATAGCACTCCGCACTTCTTCTCCTGATCTGCACCTGTGAAGTTAAATCGAGCTACATACGCACGCGCAGGTACTTGACGATTTCCAAGGGTTATAAGGTCGCTATTTTGAGAAATCACCTCATAGACAGTCTTCTCAGGGTCGATAGAGGCGTGCTGCTGATCTACATAGGCAAGTTTAACGGTCTGTCCAACGGTAAAGGTACCGCTTGTAGGCTGCTCAAGACCCATAATCATACGGAATAGGGTAGTCTTACCTGTTCCATTAGGGCCGATAACTCCGACGATACCTGCAGGTGGAAGTTTGAAATCAAGACCCTCATACAACACACGGTCTCCATAAGCCTTTGACACGCCATTTGCCTCAATGACAACATCACCCAAGCGTGGTCCGTTAGGAATATAAATCTCAAGTTTCTCCTCCTTTTGCTTTGTATCCTCATTGAGCATCTTATCATAGGCAGACAGACGGGCCTTACTCTTTGCTCTACGACCTGCAGGGGCCATGTTAACCCACTCAAGCTCGCGCTCCAAAGTCTTGCGACGCTTACTCTCTTGCTTCTCCTCCAAAGCCATGCGCTTAGTCTTCTGATCAAGCCAACCTGAGTAGTTTCCCTTCCATGGAATACCCTCACCACGGTCAAGCTCCAAAATCCAACCTGCAACATTGTCGAGGAAGTAACGGTCATGGGTAACAGCGATAACTGTTCCCTTATACTGCTGAAGGTGCTGCTCCAACCAATCAATACTCTCTGCATCGAGGTGGTTTGTAGGCTCATCAAGGAGCAGAACATCAGGCTGTTGCAAAAGCAGACGACACAAAGCCACTCTACGACGCTCGCCACCAGAAAGTACCGCCACACTCTGCTCTGGCTCCGGACAGCACAGCGCATCCATAGCTCTCTCAAGCACGCTGTCTATCTCCCAACCATTTACTTGGTCAATCTTCTCATAGACAACACCTTGACGCTCTATAAGGGCGTTCATTTCATCGTCCGACATAGGCTCACAGAGCTTCATATTTATCTCTTCATACTCCTTGAGTAGTGCAACAGTCTCAGCACAACCCTCCTCGACAACCTCACGGACAGTCTTAGAGTTATCAAGCTGAGGCTCCTGCTCCAAATATCCGACAGTATAACCCGGAGAGAAGACAACCTCGCCCTGGAAGTTTTTGTCAATACCTGCAATAATCTTCATCAGCGTAGATTTACCGGAACCGTTAAGACCGATGATTCCGATTTTTGCGCCGTAGAAAAATGAGAGATAGATGTTGTTAAGCACCTTTTTCTGGTTAGTAAAGGTCTTTGAGACACCAACCATTGAGAAGATAATTTTTTCGTCTGCCATATTTAGTTTTTGTTTAATTTGCCAATTTGGGCAAAGATACAAATTTTTAAGCAATACAAACGCTGTTTTGCAGAGTTTTTGCACCTAACTGAACGAATAATATAAAAATACAACA
>JAFWBN010000195.1 GCA_017507075.1 Alistipes sp.
CATGCTCTAAACGCTTCTGTGGTTGCGCGCTCTGCGGTGCAACTGTGGTTGAGTTTTTCGTCATAAAGGCAAGGAATGATGGCACATCTTCCTCTTTGGTTAAAGTGTAGTATTTACCATCTATATCAGCCATAAAGAACATCTGCGTAAACTTAGGATAGCCAGGCACATTAAGACCATAGCGGGCAATAGCTCGCGAGCCATCGTCAAGGACTCCTGCTATAGAGATATAGTAGTCGCCCTGCTCATTATCATAGTAGTAGCCATCCTCATCGCCTGCAAAGAGGTAAATATCAGCCTTTCCGTACTGCTCACCAAGGTCATACTGCTCGGCAACGAGCTGCGAGTAGAAGAACAGAGAGTTTAACTCTGCGCTATACTCCACCTCTATTGCAAGGTCATCAAAACCCTCCCAGCCTGTCATGTAGAACGAGCGATTAGCGTGATGCTTAGAGATTTGAACGGTATTTACTGCTTTATTTTGACCACTCACATCCCAGCGACCAATCCACTCAAGATACGACGCTGTCGGCAGTTGCTCCTTGACCTCAAATTCATCACTGACAGAGTATAATCCGCTGACCTCGCCTGCAGCAGTGTAGCCCACAGCAATAGCGCGGTACAAACCTGGGTCAAGGTCAAATGGATCGGCACCATTACCCGTATAGAGCATATCTCCAAACGAGAAAGATGTGGCATTCTGCTGATTATACTCAGCCAAAAACTCCTTTAAGTCCTGACACAGCGCATCAGCAAGACCGCGTAGCTGATATGGATCATAATCCTCGGCATATACAAGTGTAATGGCGTAACTATTATTATCGGTGCTAATTACGCGTATAACATGGTCATAGAGCGTGTTATTCAGCGTATCACTACCAACATACATAACAGTCCACGCATCGTTTCTGCGCATGCCGTTATACTCCTCTTCCTCTTTATTCTCTTCGTCCTTGTTGTTTTCTGCACTCAGAGTCTTAAACTCAACATCTGACACTGCGCCATACTGCTTACCATCAGCCGTAACGCCTGTGGCAATGTAACGATATGAGGTGTCGGCAGTGAGCGTCTCAAGGACAACAACATACTGCTTGCTGCGATGCAAATCCTCGGCACTTATGCCCTGCGCAATAGCCTCTAAAACAAGGGTCTCGGCATCAGTGGCAACATCATCGGTAATAAAACCATACCAAGTGTTATCCGCCTCTAAAGAGTGTGAAACCTTAATTTTTGCCGTAGTGGCAGTTATATCCTCTACCTCCACTTTAAGACTAAGATTTGGCAACTCTTCAACCACCTCTTCACCATTATTACAAGCTACGGCAAAGGCTATGGCTGCCAAAGCAACCATAACCCTTGTAATAGATTTCTTGATAAGATTCATAACTTATTTCAAAATCGTGTTAACTACTTCTTATAGATAACAACAGCATTTTCAGCCTTAGTCGCATTAGTCTTAGACGCTTCTGGAGCAAAGAATGTTGTTCCGGTTGCGCTATTAAACTTAACAACCTTTGAATACGACTTATTCTTTATTATTGCATCTCCACTTTCAGGATCTGTTTCAATAGTGAAGGATGTATAATTTGAGTTGCTGGTATTTCCTCTCAATGTTGACGATGATGAACTAGATGATGTATATAGATAGTAATTTGTCTCACCTGATGTAAATTGGAGAGCGAAAGTACCATCGCTATTACCCTCTACAATGGTAAATACTACTGCTCCAGCTTTCTCTACATCATACACAACATTACCAGACTTATCCACCTCTACAGCAGAGAAATTTGAAGCACTTGTTATAGTACTTGTAGGAAGAGCCATCGCCTTATCAGCACCTTTGGCAGCAATAACAATCTGGTCGCCAACAGTAAGTGTTGCGGCATTTGCAACAAGATTCCAGCCAACTCTCTTTGAAGGGTCAACACCCTGCTCAGCGGTTACAGAGACTGATGTCAAGCCGTAAGTAAAGGTTACTACTGCCTCACGAGCCTCAGTTGTAGTATTCTCTGTAGCGAAGTTTACAGTTGCTGTATTACCACCAGAGTAAGACAACTCTGCATAGCTATTATTAGGCTCAATAGTGGCTGTAATTGCATCAGGCAAAGTAATCAAACCATCACTACTTGTTGCAACATCAATATCAACACTTCCGCCCTTATAATCAGCAGCCAAACCGACAGTCGCAGTAAGTCTGTAATAACCCTTAAGGTAAGATGGGTATGAAGAGCTACCACCTTGACCTTTGGTACTGCTGGTTACAACGGTTGTAACAGTAATAACATCGCCTTCTTTAATTGAAATATCATCACCATCCTCATCTCTCAAATACTTTATATTTGCAGTATTGCCGTTTCCGTCAGACAAAACATAAGGATTATATGATGATGATGGCACTGTTGTAACAACACCTGTGAGTTTATATACAACATCTACATTTGCATCCTTTGTTTTAAACTCTGCAATAGAGACCTCCTGTGGTGCGCCTTTCTGGAAAATTGAGAATTCACCCAAATTCAAAGTCGTACCCTCTCTTGTTGCAGTAACAGTAATCTCAGTCTGACGACCAATGTCATTATTAACATCTGCTGTGTAGGTAAGGCAGTTATTAACATCATCATAAGCAACATTTACCCAACTATCATTGCTTTGAGCCTCAATTGTCCAATCACCAACATAGTTAAATACAACTTCATTGATAGGTTTTGCCACAGCACTACCCTCCTCTGGGATTACAACAAGCTCACTTGGCATAGTAGCATTTGCCTCTGCAACAGGGATAGTACCCTTAACGCCTACAAGACGATAGAGACATACAGACTCCTTTACATAAGTTCCACTATAGAAATAGTTATTTGCCTCACGATAGTATATCTTATTCGCGTTGAAATTACCCTCACTATTGCCAATAGTCGCTACGCCATCTGCAATTGAGATTGCAAATGAGGTATTTGCATCAATGTAAGCCTGATTTTTAAGATAATACGAAGTTTTGTTGTCTGACAAAAGGTAGCCCTCGTTAACTGCATCATAGAAGGCAAATGTGCCTGTAGCCGAGCCGTTAACCAAAACCAAAGTCTGAACTGAAGCGGCAGGAGTGAGATAGTAGCTACCAAGCTTAGTAACAGCTACTGCATCACGACGACTGCTTGAAATAGTTGTACTCATAGCTGCATCGTAATCCTTAGCTGCAATAATCACCTGATCACCAGCCTCAAGAGTAGAGGCGTCAGTAACAAGTTCCCAAGTGTTGCCCTTTGTGGTATCAGCACTCTGCACAATAGTAACTGAAGCAGATGCAAAGCCATCAGTAAAGGTTACAACCACCTGACGAGGTGCGCCCTCATTAGCAGGCAGTGTAATAGTAGCATTAGTAGCGTTAGTTGTATATGCAACCTCTGCAAAGAGTGCATCCACAGAGTAATTGATATTGCCGACAGGCTCCAAAGTACCCAACTTATTCAGTGTAACCTCTACGCTATCACCTGTATAAGCAACAAGGTCTTTATCTGCAACAGCCGATAAATTGTAGTAGCCTTTGCAAATAGCGTGTGCGCTGCTTGAACCACCAATTTTCTCTTCAGCTACTGCTGCTATGATAGTAACGACATCGCCAACTTTGATATCGTCGTTATCAATAAACGCAGCCTCGGCGTCATTTTCCATATAAATATACTTGAAGGTAGCCTCATTGCCATTAGCATCAGTAATAACAGAGCCGGCTGATTCGTGTGTAGCCTTCGTTTTGAGAATACCGGTAACCTCGTACTCTGTATTTACATCTACATCCTTTGTGATAAACTCAGCAATAGTAGCCTTTATAGGGGTACCCTTCTGAACAACAGAGACAGTCCAGCTCTTTTCAGTCTCACCCTCATAAGTTGCTCTGATAGTAACAGTAGCCTTACGAGTTATGCCAGCATTTGCACTTGCAAGGTAGTAAAGAGCTCCATTTTTATAACTTACAGTAAGCCACGGAGCATCAGATGTAGCCTCAATTGTCCAGTCGCCTACATAAGTAAATTTAACATCCTCAAAAATAGTCTCCTCTGCAACACCCTCTACCGGAATTACAACAGACTCGTTTACACCTGGAACTGTAACAACAGCATCTGCAACAGGTACTTCGCCCTTCTCGCCCTCTAATTTGTAGATGCAGACATCATCGTGTTTTGCAGCATCTATTTTTGTCTCATCAATACAAACAAAACGACGATATGTTGAAGTAGTTGAGTTTGGATTATAATTATAGAACTTCAATAGGTTATTTTTCCACTGAGTCTGGGTAGCCTCTATTTTAGCCACACCATTTTCAATAGTGATTTCAAATGCAGAGTCAATTGATGGATAACTTGACAGTTTGAGCCAGTTATTTGTCTCGACACTTGTAAGATATCCTGTCTTTGTATCGCCATCATAATCAACATCATTATAGAAATCAAAAGCAGCCTTGCCTGCATCCTGCTTGCTAAGGATTAGAGGCTGAATCATATACTGATATTTGCTCTTGTCAGTAACGATTGGGTGATAAAGATAATCACCTACCTTAACAATATCAGTATTGTATGATGCGTAAGGGTAGTTGTTTGCACTGTTACAACCGAGAACATAGTTATTATTCTGTGCTGCAATAGTTACGATATCACCCTGAGCAAGAGTCGATGCATCACGAACAAGCACCCACTTTTTACCAGCAACAACACCCTCCATATTAACACCAAAACAAGTAACCATACCGGCCTGGAATTGCAGAGATTTACCCTCTCCGATAGCACCGGTCTTTACATATACTCTATTTGTTGTGATAACTGTAATAGAGTATGTATCGCCTGCATTAAGGGTCTCAGGAAGCAGAGTAAAGTAGATATAATCTTCTGCAGTAGTTGCAACATTTACGCTGCTGCTGCCCTCTGACACGCTAAAAGCGTGAGGGTCAGTAAGGTCTGTATTTATCTGACCTGCAATATTTTTGCCATCGGCTGTAAATATTACCTTCTCAACTGCATCTCCTACCTCAAGGTTAAGATTTTTCAGAGTCATCTTAACAACGGCTGCCAAGCGGGTAAACTGCACCTGCTGTGCCTCAGTAGGCTGAACTGTAGCCGATACAACCTTAGAGACCATAAGGTCTGCTGCAGGGTCGTAAGAGTCTGCTACCATAGTTTGGTTAGCTGGCAAAGTAAGGGTTGCTGTATTGATATCAGTTGCTGAAACATAGCCACTCTTAGGATATACGGTAACATACTGATATGCGCCCTTAGCATTTGCAATAAATGAGGCAGTGATATTTGCCTTGCCATCATCATCCTTTGTATATGATACTGATGTTGCCTTAGCCAAAACATCGGTCTGCTCAAGAACTTCAAAGTTCTCGTTTGCATCCCAGCTGAATATTGGAGTCTCGCCTGTAGTATCAACAGAGGTACGAGTAGCCTCTGGTGAAGCTACAAAACTGATAAGTACCTCTTCATAGTTCACTGTTGGCTCATCAAAACCTGACTGACAAGCTGTAAAGCTCATTGCTGCAATAACAACAAGGCTCAAAAGTCTCTTCATCTTCTTCATAGCTCAGTCCAAATTTTAGAGTTCATCTTCAAAGTTAAGGTAGCTCGACTGCTGACCAGCGGCACCGTATTCACCAAATTCGCTAACATAGTAGCCCTTTTCCACCTTCATATTCTCTACCGAGATAGACGGTGCTTTGTAAAGAATTTTCTTCATACGATTGTTTGTTAATTAGTTATATATTTGTGTTGTTTTACTATTTTTTCTGTTCACGCACACACCTAACCGACGCTCCATAGGCACGAGCACCATAAGAGTACCACGACTCGGCTATTGTAGGGTCAAGAAGCGGATAGATACCGTAGTATATATCGTTAAAGGCAACAAATAGCGTTGCAGCCTTACCATATCCCGCCGCTCCATTGCCAAAACTCTCAGCTGTCCAATAGAGCATCTTCTCTGAGGTCTCGCCAATAAGTCCCGACACATCAAAGTTACCCACAGATGGGAAAAAGTCGCCATTACCACCTATCCAACGCCAGCCATAGGCCTCTTTGGTCCACTGATCGCTCACATAGCTGCAAGCGTACTCTGCAGGCACTTTGCCAAATGCTCCTTGCGGTGGCACACAGTAGCCCGGAGGACATGGGTCAAAGATTGTCTTATAATCAGTGCCTAACACAGCCTCGCCCCAAAGAGCCGAATCAGACTGCATCATCACACCTGATGTATTGACAAGGTCCTGCTGCATATACCAATCGAAAACATACTCTCCAATAGCAATATCTGTACGGCAGGCAAGCAGTGTGGTTGGATGCTCAAGCGCATACTCGATATTTCCCGGAGCATTTAGTGCCACAGGTGCTGAATAGCCTACATACTGCCACTCATATTCGCCATCGCCCGTCTGAGTGTTGTTTATATTGACTTTAACACGGTTGGCCATAATCTCTGCCTGTATTGCTGCATACTCCTCCTCGCTCTCTGTCAGATTATAGTTCTCATCGTAGCTATGTGTAGGCATTGCAACATACTCTGCAGGAGAAGGGAGGAAAGGCTCTTTACGACCCCATTGGTAGAGCATACCACGGTTAGATACATCGTCCATCTGATTTGTCAGCGCACCAAGATTTCGGTCCATCCACTCAAGACCATTTGCTGTAGAGTGCTCTATCTTACTATCAGACACCCACAAGTGCCAGCTCCACAGCAGTTTACCTATGCCATCATAGACTGCCACAAGAGCATTACCCTCAATATCGCCCGTACGCAGATAGATATATCCATCCTCGGCAGAATATATAGGGGTAGAGTCAATAATTCTCACGCTACGGCTCTTATCACCATCATAGGTAGCCTCCCATACCACATCGGCATAAGATGCATCTTTAATCTTAGAGTCGTAAATTGCCATATAACGCGAGCGACCATCTTTAAGACCGTTACCCTTAACATCTGCACGGAATTTAATTGTTGTAAGAGTTGGGCATATATAGCAGTTTGCTGTAGCTGTAGCCGATAAATCAAGGGCATTGTCGCCTAACTGTGTAAGCTTAAAGCGGGCTTTACAAGTATCAGGCTCACTACCTGCTACAACATCAATAACAGCCAAACGGAGAGCATCAGTTGTATTTTCATCGACATATATTGTCAGTGAGTTTCCATCAATGCTGATATCTACCCAATCTGCAACACACTCCACACTCCACTGCTCGCGGTTTGTAGAGACAAATATCTCTTTTACACCACCCTCGCGCTCTACCAAAGCACTTGACGAAGATAACTCCACATTAGCAAAGTCAGGCTCAGGATAGACAACCTGTCCGGTCTGAGAGGTACAACCAAGTGTCGCAACAAGCAACACAATATAAATATTTATAAATAATCTCTTCATAGCAAAACTCTATTTATCTCCAGGTCGATGGCATATTTGCATAGTCTGAAAGGTTTATACAACCCATAAAACACTCGGCATGAGCCGATGATGATACAGGGGCATTTGGGAAATCATCGCCACGAACACGCTCATAGAGGTGTACCTTTGTCTGTGTACCATCTTCGCCTACAAGAACTGTGTATGGAGACTCGCCTGTAAGGGCTGCGCAATCTTTGAAACAGCCATCTATGTAGTTGATACGGCGCACTGTATCAAATAGTGTTGTCGGAATGCTCTCAAGTGCTGTACACTGGGCAAAACACTCAGAAAATTTAATACTTGAGGTAGTAGTACCAATTGCTGAGAATAGCTCTGCAGGAATACTCTTTATGCTTGAACACTCAGCAAAGGTTCTCTCAAACGATGTAATTGCAGGAGAGTTTGCAAACAGGTCTGCTGGAATCTCTGTAAGCGATGTACAGCCGTGGAACATGCCCTTAACGGTTGTAACATCAGCACACACTGCAAGAAGTCCATTAGGTATGCTCTTTAGTGATACGCAATCTGCAAAAGTCTCAGAGAACTGCTTAGTCTTATGATTTGCAGCAAAAAGACCGGATGGAATCTCCTCCAACGAACTACAAGCAGCAAAAGTACCTGTAAATTTAAGTTTTGTCTCGCCAAATGGAGCAAACAAATCCTCCGGGATGCTCTTCAATGCAGAACAATTGCAGAAAGCATAAGCTATAGAGCTTACAGAGGTTGTGGTTGGGAAGATTGAGCCCTCAATGGTATGCAATTTTTGGCAATTCTCAAACACACTCTCAAAACCTGTAGATACAACTGTACTATTGACAAACAGCCCTGCAGGGATAGTCTCAATGCCCGAATACTCAAATAGGCTTCGGTAGCCTGGAGATGTTACCTTTGTAAAGCGGTCAAACAGACCTGCTGGCACTGTTTTAAGGTTTGCACACTCTGAGAACATATATGTAAAGTCGGCAGAAGAGTAATCTCTGGCATCTGCAAAGAGCGTTGCAGGTACCGACTCAATAGCAGTATTGTGGAACATATATGTAAACTCAAATGCAGCAGTCATATTACGCAATAAACCCTCTGGGATTGTACGCAGTGCAGTACAGTCAGCAAAGCAATAACGGAACGATTTTGCCATTGTAAGACCATCAAAGACTCCTGCCTCAATAGTAGTAAGTTTCTTACAATCCTGGAACACTGCTCCAATAGTCTTAACTGATGTAAGACCTTCAAATATACCCTTTTGTAGAGTGCTTACACCCGTTTTATAGAATATATACTCAAGGTTTGTAACTGTTGCATTATTACGGAAGACCCCTGACGGAATCTCACCAATTGATGAACAACCTGCAAACATATACTTTATATCCGTTGCCGAGGTCGCATTTGCCATAAGGTCGTATGGAATACCCTTTAAGCATACGCAGGCCGAGAAGGCTCCCGTAAATATTGTAGCATTGCTCACTGAGGCAAAGATATTATCAGGGATAGACTCTATAGCTGTTGCACCAAAAACATAATCCAACTGTTTGATATTAGGGCAAGAAGCGAAGAGTGTTGCAGGGATACTCTTCAAAACTCCTGCACGCACCTGCTCACTTACTGTCTCAAAATTTGTCAGAGTCGAGTTTGTGTCAACAATACCCGTTCCTGTGCCATAGAAGGCATAGGAGAAGTCCTCTGCTGCCGGACAATTCTTAAATAGGTCGGCAGGAATCTCTGCAATAGATGCCGAGTGAGAGAAACAATCCTCAAAACGCTTAGCCAATGTCGCATAACGGAACAGACCCGCAGGAATCTCTTTCAAAGATTCGCAGCATGAAAATGCTCCAATAAACGACTTAACACCACTAAATGAGCCTGCGACATCATTTGGTATAGACTCAAGGCGTGAGCAACCAAGACACATATCGGCTGCCGTAGTATAACCCAACTTACCCCATGAGATAACATTGCGCAAGTCTGTAGTAATAGCGTCGTCTGCGCCAAAACTCAACGACTTAGCCTCTCCTGTAATGGTTATAGTATATAGGCCTGGTGTGGCGTATGTATGGCTACCGCGCACCTCAACAAACTCCTCACTTGGTGAGCCATCTCCCCAATCCACAGTAATATGTCCGCCACCACTCAGTGAAAGCACCGGTGCAGCAGTAATGCGCTGATTTGGCTCCATAGTCTGAATCTCATATATAAGTTCTTCTGTATCAGGACCTATCTGCAGCACATTGACAACAGCATCTGCACGATTATCCTCATCTCCTACTGTAATACTAAATGTACCTCTACGCTCATTGCCTCCAGCGTTAGGCTCTACGCTAATAACTACACCAGAATCTCGTTTATCAACTGTAAACCACTCGCCAGAGAGGTTGTTTACATTCCACTCAAGTTCCGGATTAGAGTCAATAGTAATCACTTTCACTCCTCCGTCATCATCTGTGGCAACATTATGGGTACTGACAACAACAAACGCTGAACCATCTTGTGTAATATCAAGAGTCTCAAAATCTGCATCCTCAGCCTCCGAAGCGCGTACCACGATACGAGTAGAACGCTGAGCATTTCCTGTATTATCATCTGCTGTAAGACGCAAACCCTCCGCTGTAGGCTCGATTAACAGCCAGCTACATGTTGCATCAAAAGTCCAATCCTCAGATGTTGTCTGAACACCTATAGTATATTGGAGGTTAGTATGTGCCTTAAAGTTGTGTTTTGCAGCCATAAGCGATACCTCAGCCTGACCTGCACCATTTTGCTGAACAGCGATACTGTATGAAGCACTACGCTCATTTTCCCCTGCGAAGATGGTTATAATAGCCTCACGACGATCTGCTGAGCTATTTGCAGCAGCCTCAACATATAAAAAGTAGTCATCTGCAGAGATTGTAAGCCACTCTCCCTCAACTTTATAGTTCCAGGTAGAAGCATTGGTTACAACATCTAAAGCAATCTCTCCGCCACGGCTCTTAAAACCTATGGTTGGCTGATTGTCAATAGTTGTAAAGAGTGTACTCTCTGAACTAATATCAAGCATTATACGACCCTCGGATACAGGAGGGGTATTATCTATCTCCGTTTTATCACACGATACAAGTGTAGCAAAGGCTACAAAACAAGCTATATATCTCAGAAGTCTCATAACTATTTGCTCTTTTTGAATTGTACATCACCCATAGGGAACATTGTTGGTCGATAGTTTGAGCCAAGAGCTACCTTATCGCCATTATCATTGTAGGTCCAAAGGCCAAAACCGACATAATTAAAACCATCAATCTTAGGCAGTGCCAATGTAAGTACGGACAAATCCTCGTTAGGCGTTGCATCAACCTCCAAAGAGGCGTACGAGAACTGCGTAGAACTTACCAATGTTACATATAAAAAGACATCGTATGACAACACTGTCCAACCAAAAGGTATCACAATACCGCCTGTTGCCTTATCATAACGCACTATAAGCTCTGTTCCAGGATACAAGAAATCACGCATCTTGTATGTTCTGCCATACTCCACCTCTTCAAGATTAAAAAATAGGTAATAGTCTGATGGATTAGGTGAAAAATCAAGACTATTCAGTGAACCATTTGGCGAATAAAACCACTTAGTTGCAGTAATCTCCCATTTACCCAACAAACGATAGTAAGCATTATTCGCGTGAATATCCTGCACTACAGCTATAGTATATGATTTGTCATTAGCAGCAATTACAACCTCTGCTGCGCGAGGCTCACTTCCATCATTTGCCTCTACAGCTATTGTGGCACGCTGTGCTTCCGATTCACGGCTTAGCGAAATCCAATCTGCCGAGGTGGTTATATCCCACTCAGTATTCGCACTCACTCCAAAAGTATAAGCAGATGCCACAGAGTCAAACTGATAGCTCTCTGGGGCATCAACTCGCAAGACAGTCTCTACAGCGGCCTCCTGCGTTACCGTTACCTGATGTGGCTCAAATAGAGAATTAGAGCTGACAACATTAAAGCTACCCTCTCGCTTAACAGTATCGAGATTGGGCTGAATAAGGACAACAATATCGTTGCCGCTAATGCTACACTCAAACCACTCTTCTGTTCCATTACGCTCAATGTTCCATAAGCCATCTTCTGGCAAGAACGGGGTTACTGTAACCCTACGCTCACCACCACATGCATCAATGCTGACACCATTAACCGATAACTGTACCTCCCAGTGGTGGATTATCTCCGGCTCTTTGCATCCTGTAATTAACATGGCACATATCAGAGCTACACTCCAGATACGCCTAAATGTAAGTAAAACCATTAACTGACAATTTAACGAAAACCTCCACTGCAAGAGGTCCCCGTAGTTACTATTATTTTGTATATTCTCTGTTTTGCTATAACATCTACACCGCAAGCCTCTCTACAAAGCAATTTCACGACATCTCCAAGCGGTGAGTTAAGCTCATATATCACTTAAACCTAACAATAATGCCATATCATAGTTGCAACCCTATTTACCGCGGCAACTTTTGGGTGGCAAAGTTAGGCATAATTATTCAAATATCCAAATTGTTATATTTTTATCTAAAAGTTGTATAAATTCTCTATTTTTATTGAGCCTTAATAATTTAGCATGTCGTATTTTGCTTATATTAACAAATCTGAAGAGAAGGTGCAAAAAAATATAGGAGAGCTGCTGCTCTCCTATATTTTTACATGTTTTCACACCTATTTTGTCATGTTCTGCTTGAAGAACTCCATAATAACACGGCATGAATCAAAAGAATCGGTAGCCCAGTTATGGCCGCCATTGCGTACCTCATAGAAGTGTACCTCTTTACCGGATGGTGAGCCATAGTAGCGGTGGAAGATAACTCTATTCTTTATCTGAGGAAGCTCTGTAGTCTCCTGATACATACACTTGTTTCCTGCTGCAACAGCACCTACTGCAACAGGTACTGCAAGGTAAGCACCCCAACCATACTGGTTTGTTGGGTCTCCCTCCCAGCGTGAAGTCATATCGCCGGTACCGTGTACCTCCATAAATGCTATAGGCGACTCGTAGTTGTGTCTTTTAGCCATCTCAACAAGTGTAAGGCCTGCCATTGATGCGATTGCTGCAAACTCCTTTGGTTTACGATATGCCATAAGGTAACACATCTCACCGCCGTTTGACATACCTGTAAGGAAGGTATTCTTTGCAGACAAATTATACTTTGTGTGCAGGTGCTTTGCCAGGTTGCAAATAAACTCACAGTCGTCAACCTTCATCTTGTCAATCTGCCAAGGATAATATACATTCCAACCTGTGTTTGGACGAGGGTCGGTTGTTGCCTGTGGATAGCAAAGAGCCACCTTATACTCCTCTGCAAGCTGCTTGAAAGTAAGAGAAGAGTTGTTTACATAGGCATTTGCGCTACCTCCGTATCCGTGAAGGATAAATACCAGCGGAGCACCTGCCGGAAGATCGTTTGGAATATAGAGATAGTATGATCTGGTAAGACCCTGATCTTCAAATGTCTCTGTCTTTAGTGAGCCAGCACTCGCCTGATGGCATACAAAGAGTGCCGCAAGTAATATTATAAACTTCTTCATATTGCTTAATGAGTTTTAAGGAAATTCCAAATTTGGTTATATACTTCAAATTCTTCATCGCACCAACCGCTGTTTGCGCTCTCAACGCTATACAACATTACATCACAACCACTTAGTGCATCAGTGTAACGAGTACATGTTACTCGGCCCTTGCCTTCGCGTGGCAAAACCTCAGAAGTCTTAAAGGTAAGACACTCATTGATAGCTACAATAGCACCTACGCTCAATGGAACAGAGACAGTCTTGTTCTCCACTCCCTCCCACTTACAAACAGGGTTCTCTGTAGCGTGTACATGTACAAACGATACAGGCTTAGTGAAGCTGTTAGCCTTGTAAGTCTCAACATCAATTGCACCAGAGACACATGCATAAGCGGCAAAGGCATCAGGCATCTGCATAGCTGCTGTATATGCCAAACCGTTGCGGTAGCTGAGCAGATAGAACTTTGGAGCATAAGGAAATTCGCTCTTAAGGTTTGACAAGAAGGAGATATCATCACCACTTGCTGCCTCAATTACACAAAGTACATAGCCACCAATAAGGCAGTGCTCTGCAGCCTTGAAGTTGATATCTACCTTCTCTGCTGAGCGTGTGCTGAGTTTCAAATCCTCAGCAAGCACAACTACAACAGGTGCGCCAGATTCAAAATCTGAAGCTCTTACGATAACTGCGTCATGGTCAGCAATCGTTGTGGCTACATAAGTGAGCGATGTTGGAACCTCAACAGGATTCTCATCATTTGGATTGCTCTTCTCACATGCGACAGAGAGCAATAAGCACAAACTTAAAATATAAAATATCTTTTTCATAACTTTAGTTTCCAAATTTTACATGAACAGTAAATGGTTTGCTACCAGACTTACCACCAGCAGAGCTGTGATTAGTGTATAGTGTGTAGTTCTCTTCAGTAATCTGTGTTGTACCACCTGAGTAGGTCATGCTACCACCAAGAACTGTGATAGGCTCCTCCTCAGTACCCAGAACAACTGTATGAGAAGTTGACCAGAAGTAACCCAGAAGCATACCAAACCACTTCTCATTGCTGTAGTCGTAAGCAATATCACACTTAACCTTACAACCACGACCCTCACCTGGGCAGCTGTCATAGTTACCGTGCTGACCGATAAGACCACCAATCTCAGAAGTACCGCTTGTACCAGGAGCGCGAGTATTAGTCAACTTACAGTAGCTCTCGTTGTACTCAAACTTATGGCCCTTGTCCAACCAACCGATAATACCACCGATATTACCATCCTCAATAGAGAGATGACCGTCAATCTCACCGGTATTCTTACAGTAGGTAACACTACCAGAACCACCTGAAATACCACCAACGCGAGCAATTGTGAAGGTAGTTGCGTGAATTAAGCCCTTATTCTCGCATCGAGTAATTGTGTTGGTCTGTGTAGGGTCCTCATAACCAGGATGTGCAACAATACCACCGCAAGTTGGTACTGTACCCTTACAGTAAGTAACACAAGTAATCTCACCGTTGTTTACACACTCTGTAATATCTGCACCTGTAGCACCTGTAGCGTCTATAGGAGCACCACCAGAGATACCACCAACATTTACAGGATAGTTCTTGCTTGAGAATACAGACAAATCAGAAGTAACTACATCTACATTTACCTTACCGTTGTTTACGCAAGATGTGATTGAACTCTGAGTAAGACCAACAATACCACCCATACGAGGACGGTTTGTCTCACAAGATACAGCGAGATTCTCAATCTTAGTAATGTCGTAATCAACATCACCATAGTTTACAGACTCTGTTACAGGAGCAGAAGCACCAAGCTGAGCTGCAAGACCTCCGATGTGGATAGGAAGGTTATCAATGCTCTTAACAACACCGTATGCTGCAAGAGACTCTACAGACATTGTTACCTTACCATGGTTCTCACACTTGTCCATAGCTCCATTGTTGTAACCTGCAAGACCTCCAACAAGAGCACCGTGTGATGCGCCAGATGCGGTATAAGTGATATTACCATAGTTCTTACAGTTGCTCATCTTTGCATCACCGATTGCAACGATACCGGCAGCAGCAACAGTTGCATCACCTGCACCTGCGATTGCTACAGATACATCAGCCTTGTTTACCACATTAGTAATAGTACCTGTTGCCTGAGCAGTAAGAGCAGCGATTACAGTAGCCTTAGATGCTGCGAAAGTACAGCTAGCATCGATTGTAAGGTCAGATGCACCACCAACAGATGCGAAGAGTGCATGGTCTGATTTAACACCACTGATAGTGAAGTTATTACCTACCAAAGTACCTGTAAAGATTGGAGCCTCTGGCAAAGTCTTACCTGTAAAGTCGAGGTTACCCTTGATTTGAATCTCGTCAGTTACAGCTGCAGTACGCAATGCCTCACCCTTGCTCAGAATTGCAATAAACTCGTCTGCATTGTTAGCTGTCATTGGGAAGGAAGCCTTTGTAAGGGTCTTTACCTCCACAACATCTGAATACTCAGACTCGCTCTCTGTAGTCTTTTCTACAGCCTTAAGGCGAATTTGATAAGCCACATCGCTCTTCAGACCTGTAATATTGTACTCAAGAACTTTGTCAAGATTTACTGTTGTATAATTTGCAGCACTTGCCTCCTTATACTCCAAAACATAACCTGTAGCATCCTCTACCTTATTCCACTTAACCATAATCTGATCAACTGTAGATACAGCAGAAGTGATAACAGGCTTCTCAAGCTCAGTCTTAGTTACCTCGTATGCAACAACCTTAATAATGACATTATCCAGATACATACGGTGCTGTGATGAACCTGCTGTAGAACCATCCTTGCGGATAGGACCGATACCGATACGCGCGCCTGGGAATACATTCTTAAGAACAATCTTCTCGGTTGTAAATTGACGACCTGCTTTAATTGCAAACTCAGCTGCAGGAACAAGGCAATCCATAGCTGGAGTTATAGAAGATGCGCCAGACTTACCAGCGTGCTGTGAGTCGTTGATTACAAAGACTGCAGCAGTTGTAGGGTCTGAATCATAACGAGCCTGGTCAAACTGTACCTCAATAGTAGCAGCTGACTTAAGGTTCACCAGCTCAGGAGTACACATAAGACCTGTTTTGCTGCTTGCACCCAACTTAACATGACCGATACGACCACAAAGTGGAGATGTTGTGTCGCCTGAAAGCTCGTTGCAGCAACCCCAAGCAGCGAGACGAGAGTTCTCGATAGCATTCTTCATTGTTGTAAACAGACCAATCTCTACGCCTGGAGCAACAAGATACCACTTCCAAGGACCACCGTTGATAGGATTTACGCCCTCAGCCTTATCAAATGCTGTTGCAAGATTTCTATCGTCAGCAGAGTAAGCTGCAGAGCCACGGAGGTAGTTACCACCCCAAACAAGTTCGCTAAAGTCCTCTGCAAGAGCAACACCACCAGCCTCTACCATAGCTGTAGCACTTGGCTCAACGATTGTAAAGTCCAAAGTCTTACCCTCGATAGGAGTTGAAACAACCTTGTTATCAACATCCTCTACAACAAACCAATAAGAGGTATTCTTGTCCAAACCTGAGAACTCAAACTGTGGAGAGCCATCTGCAAGGTCTTCCCAAATTTCGCTATTCGCCTCTGTTTGCCAAGAGACAACAAGATTCTTACACTCTGCATCCTTGTAGATGCCGAAGCTATAAGCTGTCTTGCAATCTTTTGCGCCATCCTGGAATCCGCTAACACTCCAAGTGTAAGCAAGAGTTGAAGATGTAGCATAAGCAAATTTAGCCACCAAGTTAACACCCTCAATCTTAAGTTTTACAACATTTCCCTGAGAATCTGTTGCAAATACAGGATTTGTTGATGTTCCATCAGGATAAACAGCATATACAGAAGCTGTATAAACACCTGTAGCCAGGCCCTCAAATACATGCTTGCATGCATCTTGACTGTTTGCCTCTTTTGTGATTACAATTGGGTCTGCCTCCTCTGCTTTAAGAGTAGAGACAAAACTCTTTGCACCGGCTTTGACTGCTGCTCTACCATCGAACAGAATCTCAACACGGTTCTTTGTGCACGCCTCGTCATTGATGACAATGGCCTCCGGTGATGGATAAATCGGATCTGTCAATTCATTACCTTGCTTTTCGCAAGCGACAAAACCAACTCCCATCATTAGAATTAGAAATAGTGCAAACTTTCTCATAATAGAATTTTGGGTTGAATTAGGTTTATAAATGTTATTTAGTGTAATGTATCTGCTTAAATCTACACATCTTTACTTGTTTTCAAGCACACACAAAGTAAAGTTATTCACAAAGGTAATAAAATTTCCTTAGTAACCGCAAGATTTTTATTTATTTTTGCCTAAATATACCCTTTTTACACATTTTAGAGGATATTACGCCTTAATATCCCATAAAAAGGTTTAGAAACTGTTTGCAAACAGTTTCTAATATTCGATAGAAATTTTGTAGGGAACTCCGTTTAGAACCGATTTATTGCCACGATAGTATGTTCCAAATTTGCCAACAGAAGCACTTACTGTATTTTCACAGAAAACAGACACATACCATCGTCCCGATTTGGGATTTGTTATCACAAGTCGTTTATTGCAACCCGAAGAGACATCTTTTAGCAGTGTATTGTCATGATATGCCATGTTTCCGCGTTTAGCGCATAGAGTCAAATTGAATTTATCCTCGCCCTTATATCCGGCAAGTTTTATTGTTAGTTTTTTACATTTAGACGGCACATCAAAAGCAAAATGGTGGTACTGTCTATCACCGATACGGGTATAATCGGGGTCATTATCTTTGGTGTGTTTATTCATTTCGCGCTCTACACCCACCTGCAGTTCACCCTTAATTGTCGGTTGCGGATTGCCATCCATAGCATAGAGCATCATAGCCGACATATACTCCAACTTTTCGCCCTGCCCTACCCCTTCAGGGTGTGAGCCGCACAAAACTACTCGACCCGACTGCGCGCTCTCCTTATATGCCCACGAACTTACCTTTCCGTCAATTTTTACCTTATCTGTATTCTTGAAAGCATATCGTGTAAGAGGCTCTGTACCCGCGCCAAGACCGTCAGCACCTCCATCATACGCATAGCAGCCGCCATTATGACGCACACTATCAACCTTATTGTCGCCCCCAAAGTCAAAATATCGCAATAGTGGGCTGCGGCGTTCAAGAATCATTGCAGCACTGCTCTTTGTCAGGCGCGACCTATGAGCAAAACCATGCCACAAATCCCAATATATATCGCTATTGTGAATCTTGCCTTTATGGTCCATAGCCCCCTTAGATGCAATAAACGCCCCTGCGCAAGTGCCAAGATATGAGCCTCCATTTGCTACATATTTGCGAATATTATCTGCAGCCTTATCGCCCATAGAGCGTGCATGTTTAACCGCAGAGCCTCCACAAACATATATCATACGAAAGCGCGGCATACCATCTGGATAGAGCAACCACCCGTTACTATCATACTCACTGCCACAAAATATCTCTGTTTGCCGCGATATATTCTTCTGTGCAGCACTCTCCCCCTTTGCCGAGGCAAAAAACTCCATTTTAAGACCGAGAAATTGTATTGCAGGAAGTGTTGTTCGTGATGTAAGGGCAATACCTCCATCCATAAAGACATCTTTATAATAACCTCTACTATGTAAAAGCACCTCCTGTCGAGCCTTTTCCCGTCTCTTTGCAACAGCCTCTGTAGGAGAAAGTACGCCGACAATTATCAGCAAGAGAACAAACAACACAAATC
>JAFWBN010000196.1 GCA_017507075.1 Alistipes sp.
GTTGCTATTAAATGCCATTTGTCTTTACTCTGCGCGCGCTGTCCTTAGTGTCTCTAAGGACTCTAGAGTCTCTAAGGTCCTTAGGGACGCGCGCCCAAAATTAAAGTACCACCTCCGCCAAATCAAAGCATCAATTTGTCGCCAGAGTGGTGCATTTACAACGCTCGTTGAAATCTGAGGCGAAGGGCTGTACTTTTCGTACTACCCTTTGCCGAAGATGAGACAGCGGCAGTAAATGTGCCGCTATCACGGCAAATAATTTGTTGTCAAAAGGTAGTAGTTGCAACGCTCGGTAAAAAATACAGCGATGGGCTGTACTCTTTGTACTGCTCATTGCTGTAGTTTTTATTAGCGGCAGCAAATGCTGCCTTTTCACGACAAATTCACTTTTTAAGGGTCTTATAACTTAATATATGCCAAGTAATCGCTACCGCAAGCAGAGCCATAAGCAACTGCGCCCACCAATACTTATCCACAACGGCGAAGATGCAATAACCGATAGTTATCCAGACCATTGAAACGGCATAAATCTTGATTTTGAGCGGTATGGCACGATGAGTGCGGAAATTGCGGATATATTCGCCAAAGATTTTATGGTTTATCAGCCAATTATATAGTCTATCCGAAGATTTTAACCACAACGCAGCTGCAAGCAGCAAAAGTGGTGTAGTAGGCAGTAGGGGCAGAAAAATTCCCGCTACAGCCAAGCTGAAAGATATAGTTCCGAGTATGATTAAAAATATTTTCACGCCGCAAAGGTATAAAATCCAAAGAAAATATATAACTTTGTACGATTATATTTAACAACAACATAAACACACAACTAATATGAGCAACAAAATAGGTATAGCTGCCGACCATGCAGGCTATCAGATGAAGGAGTTACTTACAGGCTATCTGTCAGCAAAGGGTTTTGAGGTTCTCGATTTTGGCTGTAACTCTGAGGAGAGTTGCGACTATGCAGACTTTGCACACCCCCTTGCAGAGGCTTTGGAGAGTGGCGAGTTTGACCGTGCAATAGGCATTTGTGGCAGCGGCGAAGGCATGGCTATAACTCTGAACAAACATCAGAAGATTAGAGCTTCACTGTGTTGGACTGCTGAGGTTGCACACATTACCCGTCAACACAATGACTGCAATGTACTTGTTCTCCCTGCTCGATTTATCGAGAACGACACTGCAATAGAGATTGTTGAGCAGTGGCTGACAACAGAGTTTGAGGCAGGTGGCCGTCATGAGCGCAGAATTGCAAAAATTGCTGTAAAATAGAGCAGAGCCGATTGCATTTCGGCTCTTTTTTTAGGTTAGCTATGAGGTTTCGCACCGAGATTGAGGATATTCGTCTTAAGACAAAGATTGACTATACGACAAAGATTTTTGCCGTAGGTTCTTGTTTTGCTCAAAATATGACCGAGAAGATGATTTCAGCAAAACTCAGTGCCTCTTTCTCTCCTGTAGGGATTCTCTTCAATCCGCTATCAATAGCACAAGCTCTAAAATCTTTTGCTCTGCGCACCCCAGCCGACAGTTCAAGGATTACAATGCGTGGCGAAGAGTGGGTAAGTTTAGACTGCCACTCAGCACTTGCACGAGCTTCTGAATCTGAGGCTTTGGATGCCATAAACTATGCTATCCTTGAGGGGCATAGGCTACTTCATGATGCTCAAGTTGTAATTATAACCTTTGGTACTGCATGGGCATACGAGCATATTGCAACAAAAAAGGTGGTTGCAAACTGCCACAAGCTTCCACAAAAGGAGTTTTTACGCCGAAAGTTATCTATTGAGGAGATTTGCGACAGTTTCAAGCCACTATTTGAGGACATACTGAAGGATAAACAGGTAATATTTACCCTTAGTCCCGTGCGCCATGTAGCAGATAGTCTTGCAGAGAACTCTCTGAGCAAATCTCTGCTCCGTGTAGCGATTGCAGAGCTATGTGCTCTATATCCTCAGGCCGAATATTTCCCTGCCTTCGAGATTGTAACAGACGACTTGAGGGATTACCGTTTCTACACCGAAGATATGGTACACCCCACAGCCCAAGCAATTGAGTATATTTGGGAGAAGTTCTCTGCTGCAACCTTTTCGGCAAAGGCTTTAGATATTGCATCCCGCATTGAGAAGATTAGAGCCGCAGCAGCACATCGCCCATTTAACCCCTCAAGTCAAGAGTATGCTGTTTTCTGTCAGAAGTATTTAGCAGAGATAGAGAGACTTCCAGAGGTTGATTTTAGTGGCGAAAAGGCCATTTTTGAAAAATTTGCTAATAAATTTGTACAACAATAACACTATGCGCAAATTTCTGTTTACCATACTCTCTTTGATTACATTGGGTGCAACAGCTCAACCAAAGATAGCCATAAATATAGTTATCGGAGGCATGAAGGCAAGCGATATTGCCCGCTATGCCGACAACTTCTCTGACGACGGTTTCAAACGCCTGACAAGAGATGGTGCTATATTTACGGAGTGTTACACCGACTTTATCCCCACTTCAGACTATACAGCCCTTGCGACTCTTGCAACAGGTGCGCTACCATCAATGCACGGTATATCGGCAACAAAGTGGTACGACAGAGCAGACAAGAATCGCGTTGTAGAGCTATGTCGCAATGAAAAAGGCGAGCTAACAACAGAGCATTTTTCGGCTCAAACTCTTGCTGGTAGTGTAACAGACTCTCAAAGGGGTGCCAAATCAATTACCATAGCACACAACCCTCTATCAGCAATGATGCTTGCAGGAGATTCTGCAGAGTGTTATTGGATAAACGAGAGAGGCGATTGGCAGAGCATACCATCCTACTCAAAAGTTTTGCCTGCATGGGTAACTGCGCACAACAACATAGGTTTCAACCGCATATTTGTTATGGATACATGGTTTGGTAAACTTTCAAAAAGCAAGTATCACAACAGCCATGCAACAGATATTGCAGTCTATGACATATATGCAAAAAATAAGAATACAAACTCCAAAAAGGAGACTTTAGGTTGGGCTTCAAAACTACATATCACCCCTGCCGGCAACGGCGCATTGTTTGATTTTGCAAAACAGGCTGTTGACTAGCTGCTTACAGACAAAGATACAAAGGGAATAAAGTGCTTAAATATCTGCATTGATGTATCGCGCAATATTATAGAGAGATACGGATTTGACTCGATTGAGTATGAGGATATGCTCTACTGTCTCGATACAACTATTGCCGAGTTTTTGGCACATCTTGAGAAAAGAGAGCTTAAAAGTTCTGACTTTTTGCTTACCATAACATCGGACCACGGCTCCGGCAAGGCTACTCGCAGCACCTTTAATCCACACCAGGCAGAGGTTATTCTAAACGCCTTTTTAAGTGCTAAATATGGTCAAGGAGATTGGGTTTTAAGTTGTCATCAAGGCTCAATATACCTCAACCGCGACTTGATATACTCAAAAAAGCTATCTCTTGATGATGTTCAGAGTGAGGCAGCAACATTTGCTGTGCAGTTTAGAGGCGTTGCAAGCGCGGTAACAGCAACAGCTCTGCAGAGCGGAGCTATGCCCGACGGAGTGATGAAGATGATGCA
>JAFWBN010000197.1 GCA_017507075.1 Alistipes sp.
AGGACTGCCTAAACAGCATGTTCCAAGTCCGAGTTCATAGGCCGACAGCATAATATTCTGAGCCAAAATACCACAATCAACACCTGCGTATGCGCTTGGCTCTGCTGCTACAAATATTACGGCAGGAGCATTGCGAAACATGTTCTTGAAATCATCTGTAAGCAGATGCTCTCCAAAAGGTGTACCTTTGATTGTTGGAACAAAGGCCTTAGTGCAGTCATCAATCCAATTTTTATTATCAACAATACGAATAGCCCAAGCCTGACGGTTCATTGCATTTGGTGCTGCAATACCTGCTGCTGCAACCTCAGAGAGTTTCTCTCTCTCAACAGGAGTATCTTTGTATTGGCGGATACTTCTGCGTGCATGAATAGCCTCGATAACTGTTTGAGATTTCTCTTGCTTTGGCACAGCAAGTCTGAGAGCAATAAGTGCTGTGGCACAGAGAATTACGACGATTAAAATCTGTTTCATAATTTAGCAAAGGTTGTAAAATGTTATTGTTCTTTTTGCGTGGTAATAGAACTATCGTCGCTCTAATACCACAAAGCTGAAGGGGTGTTCAAAACTCTGACCGCAGGCAAAATCTTCGCGTGAAATCTCGTGCCAAATAGAAGGGTCTATATCAGGGAAAGAGCTATCTCCATTATACTCTTTATCCACCACTGTAAGGTATATTTTGTCAGCAATAGGCAGCGATTGGGTATAGATTTGCGAGCCTCCGATGATAAATACCTCCTCCTCTTTAGGAAACATAGATACTGCCTGCTCAAGAGAGTGTGCCATTATGCACCCCTCTATCTGTAGGGTCGTGTCGCGTGTAATTACAACATTTGTACGCTTTGGAAGCGGTTTGCCGATGGATTCGTAGGTCTTGCGACCCATTACAACGGGGTGTCCAGAGGTAATGGTGCGAAAGCGTACCATATCCTCTCGAATATGCCACAGAAGGGTATTTTTATCCCCAATAACTCCGTTTTTAGCTATTGCAACAATGATACTTATCATGTAAAAATGTGTTAGAACGACATTGGAGCTTTGATTGTCGGATATGGGTCGTAACCCTCAAGGGTAAAGTCCTCGTATTTGAAGTCAAAAATATCTTTAACCTGAGGATTTAGATGCATTACAGGCAGTTTTCGTGGTGTACGAGAGAGTTGCTCTGTAGCCTGCTCAAGGTGGTTGAGGTAGAGGTGAGTATCGCCTAAGGTGTGGATAAACTCTCCAGCCTCAAGACCGCAAACCTGCGCAATCATCATTGTAAGTAGCGCATAAGAGGCAATATTGAAAGGTACACCCAAGAAGGTGTCCGCGCTACGCTGGTACAGCATGCAAGACAACTTGCCATCGGCTACATAGAATTGAAACAGAACATGACAAGGAGGTAGAGCCATACCCTCAATATCTGCCACATTCCAAGCTGAGACAATCATACGGCGAGAGTCAGGGTTGTTTTTAATGGTCTCAATAACCTGTGTAATCTGGTCTATGGCTCTATTGTCTGCACATCCCCAGCTTCTCCACTGATAACCATAGACATGGTTCAAATCGCCAAAACGATAACCATCAATAGGCGACTCGATACCACTCTGTGCCGCATTAAGGAAGGTATCCATATCAACAGGCAGAACACCATGCTTGCTACACAGCTCATTGTAGTAACGAAAAGCGTCGTTATCCCATATATGTACGCCATTATCAACGAGATACTTTATGTTGGTATCTCCCTTTAGAAACCATAGCAATTCATGAATAATACCCTTCAGAAAGACCTTTTTTGTTGTCAGCAGAGGAAAACCCTCACTAAGGTCAAAACGCATCTGATGGCCAAAGACGCTCTTTGTGCCTGTTCCTGTTCTGTCGCTTTTTTGTATGCCGTCGTTTATAATGCGGCGAAGAAGGTCGTGGTACTGTTTCATAAATTTCGAGAGCTTAGTATTCTGCTGTTTTAAGTTCTATGTTGCCTGTTTTGTCAAGTTCTGTCCATGAGTATCTTCTGTTCTGCCAATTGCCTAAAAATGTGATACTTGGAGAGGCTATACTATATGGAATATGTAGATGTCCGAAGACAAAATGGTCTATATTTTTATCGTTATACTCTTTGGCGTACTCTATCAGAGGATTTAGATAGCTCAAATCTGTCTGATTTTTGTGAGCCTTGCGAGAGGAGCCGCTCCACCACTGCCCGAAACGCATAAATAGGTCGGGATGCACAAGCCACGAGGCAAAAAATCGTAAAGTTTTAGAGCGGAACATAGCGTTCATTATCTTGAGCATAATATCGCCCTTGATATTTGTATTATCGCCATGTGAAATAAAAATACGCTTGCCTGCAAGCTCTAAAACTTGAGGTGTTGTATATAGCTCAACTCCGCACTCTTCTGTAAGATAGGAGGCAACCCACATATCGTGATTGCCTGTAAACATCACCACCCGAATACCCTTGTCTGTCATCTGTGCTATCTTGCCCAAAGTGCGTACAAAGCCCTTTGGCACAACCCTGTTGTACTCAAACCAGAAGTCAAAAATATCGCCTACAAGGAATAGAGCCTCTGCTGTTGACTCAATGCACTCAAGCCACTGCACAAACTTCTGTTCAGTAGCCTTTTGCTCCTCTTTTGAGCCGCTGCCGAGGTGTATGTCGGATGCGAAATATATCATCTCTGATAAGAGAGGTTAGAGTAACTTCTTTAGCTGACTCTCAAGGGCGTCGCTATAGAGGTTTTTACCGACAATCTTGCCGCTTTTGTCGATAAGGTAGTTTGACGGCAGTGAGCGAACATTGTAGATGCCCATAATAGGGGATGCCTGACCTCTAAAGTCGCAGACAGATGTCCATGGCAGCTTCTGCTCCTGAACAGCCTTAATCCAAGTGGCCTTTGAGGTGTCAAAAGATACTTGATAGACTCTAAAGCCATCCTGCTCATACTTCTCGTATATCGACTTTAGGTCGGCATTAAGGGCGTTGCTATTACCTAACTCGGCAGCCCAAAAGTCGATAAGTACCACATTACCCTCTAAAGATGATAGCTTTACAGGGTTGCCGTACATATCATCTGCCTCTATATCCGGATACTCTCTCTCAACAATAGTGCTCAGTAGTGATGCCTGAGCCTCCATCCTCGCTACATCATTTCGCAGAGTAACTACAAAAGGAGAGGTAGGGTAGCTCTTGGATACTGCATCGGCAACGGTGCGGAAATATATCAAGTCGCTATCCGAGTTTACAAGATACTGCTCATCCGGAAGACGCTGATAGAGGGCATATACAGCGGCAATGCTGCTCTTATTCTTGATAATAAACGAGATTTGGTTTCTCTTTAGCTCACGCTGCTTGGCGTTGTATAGGCGTGCAATCTCAGGCTTTGCGCTCTGACCTGCCGCAGCATACTCTGCAACCTTTGCATTAAGGTCCTGCAAACCGCTGATATACTCGCGGTTAAACTCTCTAAGCAATTCAGACTCCTTAGAACCACTGACCGTATAATTTGCAAGCACAGAGCCTAAAGAGCTGACACTCAGAGTCTGACCTGCGTTGATAAGCAACGGAATACGCTCATGGTTGTAGATGATGTTGTAAATCGATGGAGTGGCAGGCACATTTTTGACAACAAAACGATATGAGCCATCTGCTGCAAGGGCTACAGAGTCTATTATAGTCTGACCTGAAGCTGTCATCTGCTCAAGATAGACACTCTTTGCGTTCAATCCCAAAAATTTTCCGGAGATACGAACATCTTTATTTGTACAACCGCACATTATTGCTGCGGCACAAAGGATGGTAATAATGGTATTCTTCATAGAATATAATTCAAAAACAGGGTAAAGATAACAATTTTTTTTCAAAACGGATTATTGTCTGTTCGTATTGTATGAATTTGAGTGTTTATTGTTATTTTTTTGATGATTCTTTTGCGCCGTCTGATGATTTCGACCTTTAGATTTAGATTGAGCTACACGACCTCGCTGTTTTGAATATGCTGCAGGGTTCTGTTTGTAGTCGTTTCGGATGTTATTTATAGCCTCTTCATCAATGGTAATAGAGTAATCGGACATCTTTTTTATATCTTTTATGATAACCTCGTTATTTGGGTGTTCGAGGTTGTACTCATAGCTCTTGGCGCGCATATATCTTGCAATATTATCCACACTTGAGGCAATAGATGACTTATCCTGATTTTCAACTAAGGTCTTGATGATTTTGCCGACATATTTGCCGTAGTGTTTATATGGAATAAAGCTCTGCGGATATGGCAATTTGCGAGGAGTGGGCTGCAAATCCGTTCTGCTTGGTTGAGGATATGGACTATCCACATCGAGCTGAAAATCAGACATTATAAAGAGGTGGTCCCATAGTTTATGGGTGAAATCTGCCGTATCTCTGAGTAGTGGGTTAAGGTTTCCCATTACAGCAATTACGGCTTTAGCCTGACGGGTACGCTCTGTGCGGTCTTCGATAAGCAATAGTGAATCAACCATCTCGTGGATGTGGCGACCATACTCAGGCAAAAATAGCCTGCGACGCTTGTAATTATAATTATGTCTCATAACTGTTTTGGGCTATCCGATGCTCTTTTTGGTTGAGAAGGATGCCGCTTTATGACTAAAAATTTTTAACTCTTCTGCCCCCTTGAACGGAGTGTCAGAAATAGGTTACAATAAAAGTAATGCCTTAAATTTGATGCAAAAATAGTAAACTTTTCAAACAATGACAAAACTTTTGGTATTAGAACACTCAAAAAGCGTGCGAAACAATCTCAAAGAGAGACTTGAATTTGAAGGATATGCTACACAGACGGCAGAAGATTATCAGACAGCCATAGCTCAGACCGAAAGGGGAGATATAGACCTTATCATTGCTGATGACCCGTTTGCTGTGCCGGATACTGATACACCATTTATTATTATATCCTCCTCTTCAAGTCTTGACTCTGCTGTTGAGGCTGTAAGGCGTGGTGCTGTAGATTTTTTGACAAAACCGGTGGATATGAATAGACTGCTCTCTGCTATACGCCGCAGTGTAGGCTCTGTAGAGGTAGAGTTGGCAGATACAAACAGCCATAGACACCCTCGTCGGGTAGTGAAGAGTCTAAAAACGGGGACTACTCAGAGCATAGAGCCTATTATTGGAGAGTCTGAGACAATAGTCCATGTTCGTCGTCTTATAGATAAGGTTGCACCCTCGCCCGCGCGCGTACTTATAACAGGTGAGAACGGAACAGGTAAAGAACTTGTTGCTCGTTGGTTGCATGCTAAGTCTTCCAGAGCTACAGCCCCGTTTGTTGAAGTGAATTGCGCCGCAATACCCTCTGAGTTGATTGAAAGTGAGTTGTTTGGACATGAGCGCGGCGCATTTACTTCGGCTGTAAAGCAACGAAAAGGTAAATTTGAACAGGCTGATGGAGGTACGCTATTTATGGACGAGATAGGGGATATGTCGCTCTCTGCTCAGGCGAAGGTGTTGCGCGCTCTTCAAGAGAGAAAAATATCCAGAGTAGGTAGCGATAGGGATATAGATGTGGATGTAAGGGTTGTCGCTGCAACAAATAAAAATCTGCGAGATGAGATTGCCAAAGGTAACTTCCGTGAGGATTTATACCACCGTTTGAGTGTTATAGTAATCTGCGTGCCGCCACTAAGAGATAGAAAGGGGGATATACCGATGTTGATAGACTACTTTATCGGTCATATCTGTAGTGAGTATAATATTCCTCGTAAATCTGTCGAAGCAGAGGCTTTGTCGGCACTTAATCGTATGCGTTGGAGCGGAAATATCAGAGAGTTGAGAAATGTTGTCGAGCGACTGATAATTCTCAGTGGGCAGAGGATTACTCTTAATGATGTGGAGATGTATTGTTAGTGTTTTATACCCTTTGCGCGTTCTATAATATGGATTATAGCTGCAGCGTGTGGCTCTGAAAGGTGTAGTTTTTTAGATATGGTCGCAATATCGTAATGTGGATTTTGCTCCATAATGTCGCGCACAACACTTATCACGGCATAGTCAAAGTAATAGAACTGACGCTCTGAACGGCCATTTTCAACTTCAGGCTTGAAGGTATAATCGACAAGTGCAATAGGGATATCGTCCTGTCTGGTAAGCTTTACTTTGTCAACCGAGGCGATTCTGCTGTCATAGAGCTTAAAATCTGCAGCAAAGTCGCTCCCTAAATACTCCATTGTTATACTGTCTATAGCCACTTCATTATGGCTTAAATCGACAGATTTGTGAGGTAAAAAAAACATGGCGAGTAATACAATGACAGAGATAACAAGTGTCATTGCAATTACTCGCCAGAAAATCTGTTTTGTAAAACTCATTGGTTGAGCTACTATTTATGAGACTGTGCAATAAGCTCGCCCAATACCTCTATGCTGTCGCAGATAAGGTGTGGCTGCTTTGGTGCAGCATCGGCAACCTCAAGGGTGGTCTCTCCAGAGAGAACAAGCACTCCAAAAGCTCCGGCATTGTGTGCCATCTCAATATCTGTGTATATGCGGTCTCCAACCATAGCCACCTCGTCAGCCTGATAACCGTAGCGATGGAGTATGCCTGAGAGCATATTTGGGTCAGGTTTGCCGAGAGTTATATCCGGAGTTCTGCCTGTTGCATGGGTCAAGCATGCACAAATAGAACCACAATCAACAAGAACTACAGGCTGGTCGGTAGGACATACTCTGTCCGGATTTGTAGCAATATATGGTACACCTTGAGAAATCCACCATGCGGCACGACACAGACGCTCATAAACAAGGCTCTTGTCAAAGGCTACAACAAGCACATCCGGACGGTCATTTGGGTCATCTGCACAACTCTCAAAGCCCGCCTTCTCAAACTCTGTAATCATAGATGGCGTTCCGAGCAAAAATAGACGCTTTGCCTCTGGATAGTGGGTCTTGATATAGTCTATTGTTGCAAGAGCAGTGGTGTACATCTCCTCCTCTGTTGCACTAACACCTAAACGCGCAAGTTTTGCAAGATAATCTGCAATACTTGATGAAGGATTGTTTGTAAGGAACGAGTAGCGTAGCCCCAAATCCTTTACACCAGCCAAAAACGGCTTTGTGTATGGGAATAGAGTCGCTCCCATATATATAGTGCCATCCATGTCGAGCGCAACATGCTTGAGTTTGCGCAGTTTTGCCATCAACTCCTCATGTGAGTAGATTGAGCGGTAACGATTGAATTGTGTCATAATAGATGTATGTTTTTGTTTACTTTTTGTCAAATTTTTGGTAAAAATAGAGTTTTTTTCTCTAAAAAGCAAACAAAAGCAAAATTATATCCTCTCTATTAAAAGGATATAACAGCAGAGAGAAAGTAAAATATATTTTGGAAATTGATTTTTTTTGACTTACCTTTGCACTGTAATAGGAGAAGTTATGGGGTTTCAATCAAATGGTTGAAATTCTTTATTTTTTATTTTGTCAAAAAACACACTTTATACTATGGCACAAGAACTAATTTACTTGACAGCAGAGGGTTATAAAAAACTCAAGGATGAACTCGACCACATGCGTTCTGTTGAGCGTCCTGCTGCATCAGCAGCTATTGCTGAGGCTCGCGATAAGGGCGACCTTTCAGAGAACGCAGAGTATGATGCAGCCCGTGAGGCTCAAGGTATGCTTGAGATGCGTATTGCGCAGATGGAGGCTACTTTGGCTAATGCCCGCATTATCGATGAGACAAAGATTGATAAGAGCAAGGTACAAATCCTAAGCAAAGTAACCCTGCTTAACCATAATAATAAAAAGCAGGTTGTCTATACAATCGTTGCAGAGCATGAGGCAAACCTCCGTGAAGGTAAACTTGCTATCGGTACACCTATCGCTAAAGCACTGCTCGGTAAGAAAAAAGGCGAAATCGTTGAGGTTACTGTACCTGCAGGGGTGTTGAAGTTTGAGATATTGGATATATCGATTTAATAATGTGTCGTGATAGCGGCACATTTGCTGCCGCAAACACATTTGTTGTGAAAACAGCACAACTACTTCCGCTAACAAAAAGTGCCGACAATGAGCAGTACGCTTAGTACAGCCCATCGTCGGCATTTTTGCCGAGCGTTGTATTTGCACTATTTTGACAACAAATTGGTGCAAGATATAA
>JAFWBN010000198.1 GCA_017507075.1 Alistipes sp.
ACTAATTTTTACATCCTGTTCTCGCGAGAAGTACGAGGATGAGATGATTTCAGCAATCCGCCTTGACTCGTTGTTGCTCGCCCTCTACATCTCTGTTGTGGTGCTTATTGTGGCGGTGCTATGCCTCTATGGTAATAACTTCTACGAGTTTTTGATATACCAGATGTTCATCTTGCCTCTGATTTTTCTTGTCACCTTCAAGATAAAGATGTGGCGATTAAATAGAGACAACGATGAAGAATAATATCCGTGTTGCGCGAGCTGAGCGCCGTATGACTCAGCAACAACTTGTCGATAGCATTGGCGTAAGTCGCCAGACGGTCAATGCTATTGAGAGCGGCCGTTTTGTTCCAAGTACCACTCTCGCTCTTCGTATTGCTCGCTTGTTTGAAAAACCTGTAGAGGCAATGTTTATTTTGGAGGAGTCTGATTTGTTATAGGTGCTTATCTTAGAGTAGGTATATTTGTGCAAATATAGATGAAACAATCATTAATATCGCTATTTCAGAGCGCGTTAATCTCTCCAGAAGATCATTTTAAGACTCTGAGCAACAAGATTGATTCCTCTCTTACAGAGTCAATATTTGTAGATTGGTGCGGTATGTTTGCCGAGGTAAAGATTTACATCTATGGTCGAGGCTATGCCATATTGTACATGCCTTTGACGGAGTTTAGATTAGAGATATCCGCAGAGTTAATGCGTGATGATAGCTATATTCTCTCGCCCTATCTCCTTCTTAAGGATGAACTCCGGTTTTATGATAATAATGGCAATCAACACACCTTAGACTTGATGTTGCAATATATCAAAGGAGGTGTGCCGTTGGCCTATTCTAGCTTAGATACCGAGCAATCCCTCGCTGTTGTGTCAGAACTTGAAAGTGAGTGCCAGCGTATAGGGTTTAGCCACAATCATCTCACACTGTATGATATTATGCTCAGCCCTGAAAATAGGCCATATCTTATTCGTTACCACTACGCTACTTTTAATGGTGCACACGATAATTTTGACACTGTTCGTACAGCTCTGACTATATCAGGCAATAACCTTTTGGATACATCTGTACATTATGATACAGAGCAGGACCAGCCGATAAGTGAGGGTTGTAGTGAACTAGTGCGCTATCGTAAGAATAACCAGTATGGTTATAAGGATCGTGAAGGTAATATCGTTCTTCGCGCGAAGTATCGTTGGGCTGGCGACTTTTACGAACGGCGCGCAGTGGTCAAGACCGCCAGTGGCTATGGGGTAATAGATTTGTCTGGCAATTTTGTCGTTGAGCCTATCCACGATATGCTCTACTATAATCTCTACCACACCATATTCTACAGTGTCCATATCGCTGCAGATAATGACAGCCGCAGTCGCAGCCGCCAGCATACAAAACCACCCATTTATGAGATCTACGGCTTTGACTATAACGGCACAGCCCTCAAACCCACCGACCCCCGCCTCCAGGAGCTATTAGACAACCATTTGAAGTCTGTATTCAAGGATAAAAGCTCTCTGTAAAACGACTTCTGTGCTATGAAAGTGGATAAATTTTGAATTTTCAATAGCTTTCTGTAACTTTGTACGCTATGAAGTTAGATTTAGAGAAAATTGAGGCATTTAAGGAGCTACTCTCCAAGCCTAAAAAGGTGGTTATCTTGTCGCATACAAATCCAGATGGAGATGCGATAGGGTCATCCTTAGCACTTTCTCAAGTGCTTAAGCAGTGTGGACATAGTGTACACTGCATTCTTCCAAACCGTTTCCCTTATTATCTTAAGTGGATGCCATGCTGTGATGAGTTGATAATTCACTCTCAAGATAAGATTGGCATTGCTCAGAGTGTTATTGAGGCTGCCGATGTGGTTATTTGTGC
>JAFWBN010000199.1 GCA_017507075.1 Alistipes sp.
AATCAAGTTCTCTGACGGCTCTACTGCCACTATTGCAAATGGTAAGGACGGCGTTAATGGCACCGATGGTAAAGATGGCATCAATGGAACCAACGGTAAAGATGGTGTTGATGGTGCTAATGGTAAGGACGGTGCCGACGGCAAGGATGGCGTTAATGGTGCTGACGGAAAAGATGGAAAAGATGGTGTTGACGGTAAAGATGGCAAGGACGGCGAGACTCTTATTGAGAGCATCACTATAGGCACAGATGAGGTTACATTTGTACTTACAGACGGTAGCAAGTTCTCTATTCCACTCTACTCATCACTTACTATTACTTTTGACTCTTCAGATTTAGTTATAGCAGCTCCAAAGTCAACTGTAGAGATTGCTTATAGTGTTAAAAGTTCAACAGACAGTGCAGTTGTAGAGGTTACATCTTCTGCAGACCTTAAGGCTAAGGTTGTTGCCGGCACAGATGGCTTGTCTGGTAATATCTGCGTTACAACAGGCGAGGTTGTTGATGAGTACAGCAAAGTTCTCGTATTTGTTTCAAATGGCGAGAAGGTTATTATGAAGAGCCTTGCTTTTGCATCTGCAGGCATTGTTGTTGAGGAGGAGGTTGTAAAGAGCGTACCTGCTACAGGTGGCAATGTAACCCTTGAGTTCCTCACAAATGTAGAGTATCAGGTTGTCATTCCTGAGGCTGCACAGAGCTGGATTGCTGTAGCTCCTGAAACACGCGCATTGGAGAAGAAGAGTGTCTCTTTGGTTGTTAGCGCAAATACCGGTGCTGCTCGTCAGGCTGTTGTAACAGTTCAGGGCAAAGAGAACAACTCTCTTAAGGTTGAATATACAATCTCTCAGGACTCTGCTTACTCAACAATCGAGGAGATTATTGCAGCTGGCGAGGGTACTTACACTGTTAAAGATGCTTGGGTTGTTGCATCTTATGGTCGCGGATTCCTTGCAACTGATGCTTCAGGCAAGTATATCCTCTGTTATCAGGGTACTGACGCAACAGTTCCTGCTGTAGGCACTATTTTCAGTATTTCAGGTGATGTAACTGCTTATGCAGGTCTTCTTCAGTTTGGTCCAAGCGCAACTATTACCGCCGCAGAGCAGACCAAGAGCGTAGAGCTTGGCGAGCCTGCAGTTTTGTCTGCAGCAGAACTTGACGCTTACCTATCAGCTCCAGAGGTTAAGTATGCTCAGTTTGAGGGTACACTCAATATCAATAACAACTACTACAATGTAACAATAGAGGGTACTGAGACTGCTATCGGCTCACTCTCTTACCCTGCTGGTGATATTGCTGCAGCTCTTGCAGAGCTTAATGGCAAAGCTATCAAGGTTACAGGCTTTATGATTGGTGCATCTTCAGGCAAATATACCAATATGATGGTTACAGCTGTTGAGGCTGTTGATGGAGGAGAGGCTCCAGAGCCAACTCCTGAGATTGTTGCTATTAACACCGTTACTGAGGCCGGAACATACGCTGTAACAGGTAATGTTGTTGCTGTAGGTACTCAGGCTTACATTGTTGCCGATGCTACAGGTGCAATGATGGTTTATAACTCTAATCATGGCCGCACAGTGGGCGAAAATGTAACAATCTCTGGCGATGTTACTATCTATACAAACCAGACCGGCACATCTTTCGGTACTCCTCAGTTCTCAAGCAGCGCAACTGTTACAGTAAACTCTACAGACAATGTTGTAACCTTTGCTCCTACAGTTCTTGACGCAGCTGCTCTGGATGCAATGCTTACAGAGAAGCTCTCTAAGGAGATTGAGTTTGTAGGTACACTCGTTGTTTCAGGAAACTATATCAACATTGAGGTTGATGGAGCTGCTACACAAGGCTCTATTAAGTATGTTGACAACACAGCATACACCTCTCTTGATGGTAAAACTGTAACTGTTAAGGGTTACTTTGTTGGTGCATCTTCAAACAAGTATATCAATGTTCTCCCTTACTCTATCACTGAGGCAGAGGAGCCAACTCCAGACCCAGAGCCTGCAACATCACTTCCTGCAATTGATGTTACAGCTCACTATACCTTCAAACTTGCTCAGAGCGTAGAGGGAGGCAAGTGGTATGCACTTGTTGCCAACAATATGGCAGCACAGGGTTTGAGCAGCAATTATGGTTATCTTAAGGTTACAGAGGTTACTCCTGAGAACAATATCATCTCACTCCCCGCAACTCACGCATTTGGCCTACTTGCTGTAGAGGGTGGATATACTATTCAGCAGTATGATGGCAAATATGTATATCAGAGTGGCACTTATAACTCTTTCAATGTATCGGCAACTCTTCCTACTGAGGGTGTTATTTGGGATATTGACTACACTGCAAGTGTTGCTACAATTACCAATGTAGAGAAGGCTAAGTTTATTCAGTTTGACACTCAGTACACCTCTTATGGATGCTATGACACAGAGAAGGGTATCAAGCCTGCTCTGTATGAGCTTGTTGAGGTTGATACAACTCCAAAAATCATCTCTGTAAGTGCTGACAAGCTCTCATTTGTTGCTGCAGGCGAGGTTAAAGATATTACCATTGAGACCTATGGCGATGCTACTCTTACTGCTACCTCTGATGCTTCTTGGGCTACTGCTACCGTTTCAGGTAACACTATCTCAATTACAGCTACGGCTAACGATGTTGAGCAGGCTCGTGAGGGTAAACTTACAATCACTTACGGAGAGGCTTCTGCAACCGTAGAGTTGCTTCAGGCAGCAAAACCTGCCGCAGGCGAGGCTGAGCCTACAACTGCTACTATAGACTTCTCTGCTCAGGGTTACACAAACGCTCAGAGCGTTGACGGTGTAGAGATTAAGGTGGATGACAATGTAACAGTTGTATTTGCAAAGGGCAATGCCTCTACTGCACCATCTTACTATACCGCGAGCAATGGTATCCGTATGTATCAGAACGGTTCAACTCTTGATGTAACTGCAAATGGCAAGACTATTACCAGCATTGAGTTTACATTTGACAACAATATGTGGTATATCGGTGCTGACTCAGGCTCTTTGTCTGAGGAGGGTGCAGTTCGTACTTGGACCGGCGAGGCTGCATCTGTAAAGTTTACCTCTACAGGCACTGACAAGAGCCACCGTGCTTATGTTAAGTCTCTGAAAGTTACCTACAAATAGGTCTCTATACATATAAACAATAGACACCTTGCAATAAGCAGGGTGTCTATTGTTTATATACAACACTGAATTAGACTAAAATCCGCCTTGTTGCTGCTGACCTCCACCCACTTCGTCCGTGGTATTATCAGTCTTGCGATTTGCACGCTTAACATAGAGTCCCTGCTTACCAAAACGATAGGAGATAGAGAGTCTGATTGAGCGATTGACATTTACCCACTCGTTAGTAGTAAAATATGTAGGTGTAGATGTCTCTGAGACATGGCGCAATGTGCGGCTATGTGGGTTCTGCACAGAGAGCGACACTTCGAGTTTATCTTTAAGCAGTTTCTGACCAAGTCGCGCTGAGGTTGTAAAAAACCAACTCTTTGAGATGTTTGCCTGCTGAGGCTGAGCCTTTATAGCATGCTCACTAAGGGTCAATCTTGCCCCTTTCCATAGGGCTATAGTGGCATTAAGGCTCTCAGAGAATGCCCAACCTGCAGCCGCAATACCCTCTGAAGGGATACCCTCTTCAAAATACCCTGTACGGAGGTCTGCCGACAGAGAAAACTTCTGAGATGGACGATATGAGAGTGAAGTTTGAAGCGCGTAAGCTCTTGTGCGGCCATGGTTCAGGTAGGTCTGATTGATAAATCCCTCTTCATCCACAAAGGCGTGATGCCATACACGATTATTCGAGAACATCGTCATAAACTCTGGCGATACAGTCCACTTATTATTCATCCATGCATATTTCAGACGGATAGAGTGTGTTACGCCCGTCTTAAGGTCCGGATTTCCGTATGAGCGACTCACGGCTGTCTGGGTAACATACGGGGAGAGGGTGCTTATACCTGGGCGAGAGAGACGCTCAGAGTATGAGAGCGAGAGGTTATGCCCCTCTTTGAGTTTGTATGAGAGCGACAAGTATGGTACTACATTTACAAGCGCGCTTTTGTAGGCCTCTGTTTTGTCGCTTACGCTCTTAGAGTTATACCATGCACCCTCAAGACGCGCTCCTGCACGGGCTGTAAAGCTCTTAAGATTCAGAGCATAACCGGCATATAGAGCTGCGATGTTCTTAGTAATGGTTGTTGTGGTCTCTATAGGCGTGTAGGTACCACTCTGAGTAAGTCCATTGCGCTCTATAGAGTGCTTTAGTCCCGCCTCAAGGGAGTGCTTACCCCACTTGTTATTATAGTCGGCCTGAAATACATTTTCAAAGCCACTATCAAGAGTAAGAGTATTAAAATCTGTAGTCGTACCATCTGTATAGAAGATACTCTCATTCTCTATAGACTCCGTTGTAGGAGAGAGTGAGAAATACTCTGATACAGTCAGGCTATGCTCTTTTTTGCCTGCAAAGGTGTGCTCGTATGCTGCCAGAAAATCAACACCTTTCCAGCCACTCTTATTGTAAGTTGTGCCTGTATGACTATCAAGAGTATTCTCTGCGCTATCAAGATAGAGATAATTCTGATTGCTCTTGTTTTTCCAATTTCCAAACCAACAACTTGTCTCAAGAGTTATAAGATTCAGAGTATCAATTTGATAACCCATGTTAACATGTGCATAGAGGTTTTTGCCGCCCCAACCAAATTCTCCTGTCTGTTTCAATGCTGAATAAGGAGCGTTGTCATTGCGATTTATCATTGTGGCATTTGATTTGCCGGCGATGTCATTGTCATAGTCGCTACCTCCGAGATAGAGTCCACCTGAGAGTGAAAATTTATCCTTCTGCACAGTAAAATTACCTGAAAACTGTCCAAAGTAGTTAGCATCAAACATGCTACCTCCCGTAAGGCTGATATTTCCGTTATAACCGTCAAAACGGGTCTTTGTTGTGATGATATTCAGCACACCACCTGCACCCTCAGCATCATATTTCATTGATGGATTGGTTATAACCTCAATCTTTTTTATAGACGACGCGGGCATAGACTTAATAATGTCGTTAAAATTACGACCCATAGCTCCCGCTGAGCGACCATTTACCAAAATCTTGTAGTCGCTCTGCCCGTTCATCAGCACCTTGCCATCGGCATCAATTGTAAGTTGCGGAATCTTGCGGATAATCTCCTCAAGAGTCGAAGATTGAGCCTCTGGGTCATCCTCAACAGAGTATGACAGTTTCTCAGCATCTGCCGTTACAATTGGTTTTTGCACCGTTATCGCCACAGCATCCACACTAACACCCTCAGAGAGCAAAATCTGGCCCAAATCAACCCTCTTGCCTTGAAGATTAACCTTAGTCTTAAAGGAGTTGTAACCTACAGCCGAAACCTCAACATCAAACTCTCCGCTCTGCTCTATTGCAACAGAAAATCGACCCGAAGCATCAGCTGCTACGGCAGAGACTACAGTGCTATCTCGACAGACAGCCACCGTAGCATACTCTACCGCCGACCTGTTTTGAGAGTCCTTAACTACTCCCTCAACCCTGCTCTGAGCCGAAATAGTAAGGGCTGCAAGAGCAAAAAACATCATTAAACCTAACCTTTTCATAGCATAATTTATCTTTGATGCCACAAAGGTAATTATTTTTTACTACTTTGCAACACAAAGTACAGTTTTTTTTTTAATTGTTTGCTAAAAATAGTTCATCGTAATAAAATACCTATATTTATATACAAACGATTACTCTACGCCAAACTGTTTTTTAGAGGCGGCAAGGGTGGCGACAGAAATTTTTACATCGCCACAGCAGGCTTCTGTGATTTTGGTTGCCAAAGAGATAATTGTAGCACCTGTTGTCAGAACATCATCGACAATAAGGATATGGTGTGAGCGAAGTTTTTCCGGTTGGATAACAGAGAATATATCTTCGACATTATCCCATCTATCGCCACTTTTTACATGTGTTTGTGAGGGGTTATTTGCCACTCGGCGTACGGCACTAAAGCAGCATGGGATTGATGTATATTCAGATATTCCAGCGGCGATATATTCTGATTGGTTATATCCTCTTGTAAGTCGTCTAATCCAATATAGTGGCACGGGAACAATCAAATCCACGCCATCTAAAAAGTCTGTCTCTGAGAGCATTGCCGCATACCATCGCCCCATATTTTTGGCAAATACAGACAGGGAGTGATATTTCAAATCATGAATCATCTTCACCCAGCAACTACCTTCAACAAACCACAAAAAGGCAGAAGCGCGACAGATGGGGACAACACCCCAGAAACGCTGTTCAAAGATATTTTCTCTTCTCTTCCACTGTTCGGTGTATGGGGCAGAGAGGCGGCACTCAAAGCAGATAAAACTCTCACCACCCACCATTGTTTTGCCACAGATTGGGCATATATCGGGTACAACAACAGAGAGTAGGCTCTCCAAGCCCTTTGAGAGTAGAGACTTTATTCTACTGCCACTCATAGTGAGGCTCTACAATACCAAGAAGTGCAACAATTCGCTCAACAACAGTCTCACAGAGTTGTACAATATCTGTCGGACGCGAATAGAAAGATGGCGAAGCGGGCAGAACAATAGCTCCCGCCTCTGTAATAGTTGTCATATTGCGCAAATGGATAAGCGAGAGTGGCGTTTCACGCACAACGACAATCAGTTTTCTGCGCTCTTTAAGCATCACATCTGAAGCCCGCTCGATAAGCGTTTGCGAGACCCCTGAAGCTATTCTGCCGACAGTACCCACACTTGAAGGGACAATAACCATTGCATCCCAAGTCGCCGAGCCACTTGCCACAGATGCAAACATATCGTCATTGCTATAGCGCACAATTTTATCACTCTCTGGAAGTTCTACGCCCTCTGTTTGTGCCACATCAAGGGCATTTTTGCTACAGATTACAGCGATTTTTTCGACCTGCTCACTTTTAAGCAGATGTCCGAGTAACAACTTTGAATATATTGTCCCACTTGCGGCTGTTATGGCTACTATAACTTTCATATCTGCAACTGCTATAACTCTATTATTTTACACTTCAGCCCCATATCCTTAACCTTCTTAAGAGTCCGAGGCAGTGCATAGCTCATATTTTTGAACGCCTTTTCTGAGTCATGAAACACGACTATAGAGCCAGCTGTGATGTGGTCTGTAACATTTTTAAGACACTTTTCGGGCTTTAGTGCAGGGTTATAGTCTCTCGACACAATATCCCACATAACTATCTTATAACGCTTTGCTACAGCTCGCACCTGTGAAGGGGTAACACGCGCATAAGGTGGTCGAAACAGCTCCGAGTGGATAATATCGCCTGCAAAATCCACATCCTCAAGGTAGCGTTCAAGCGACATACCCCACCCTTTCTGGTGAGAGTAGGTATGGTTGCCCACCTTATGACCCTCATCCAAAATTTTCTGATACAAGTCGGGGTACATCTCTGCATTTTTACCAAGCACAAAGAAGGTAGCCTTAGCGTTATATTTACGCAAGGTTTTTAGAATCCACTCCGTTACGCCAGGTGTAGGGCCATCATCGAAGGTCAAAAATACACCCTCCTTATCCTCAATCTCCCATATAAGGTCGGGCATAAGTCGGCGGATAATCTTTGGCGGTTTTATCTTCATAACAACAATTGTTACGACAAATGTAGTCAATAATTTTGAATTTGCACAAATAATGTATATTTTTGTAGAAAACAGTTTAATCATGAAGATTTTTTCAAAAATAGCCATCCTTATTGTTGCACTTGCCTCAATTGTTGGATGCAAAAGTTTTACCACACTCTCAGGCGACAACAAAAAACCTATTCAGGGCTCTGCTTATGAAGTTCTTGTTGTCTGCAACAATGTTGAGTGGGAGGGGCCTTTAGGAGCAGAGTTGCGGGAGTTACTTGAGCAGCCCGTGCCTATGCTTAACCAAAATGAGCCACTATTTAATGTCCTTAGAATCACTGCCGGCGATTTTCGACATCTGCTTGTGCAGCACCGCAATATTCTGAAGGTTGTAATCTCTGAAAAGGCAACCATACCTCAAATTATTGCTCAATATGATGTAGATGCCGCCCCTCAGATTGTGCTTACATTTCAGGCCCCTACTGCCGAGTCTGCTTTGGAGTATCTGAAGACAAATGGCGATGCGCTTATAAAGGTTCTTGAGATTGCCGAGCGCAACAGAACTATAGCATACGCCGAGAAACACAATGTAAAGGTATTAAACGACCTTATTGCCTCTAAATTCAGCGTAAGCATGCGAATACCAAAGGGTTATGAACTGCGCTCAGAGAGCGAAGATTTTATCTGGGCTTCGTATGAGTTTCCTGTTGCAAGTCAAGGCTTCTTCTGCTACAGCTATCCTTACCGTCGCAAAGGAACTCTTTCTGCCGACTATTTGGTAGCTATGCGTAACAAGTTTGCAAAGCATATTCCTGGCCCATCTGACGGCTCATATATGGTTACTGTGGAGCAGATTCCTGACGCAAGTGGTAATTTCAAAGCCTTCCGCCCAAGCTATCGTAGCGTGGTGGTAAATGGCAAGGAGTGGATTGAGATGCGCGGCTTCTGGGATGTGGAGAACGACTATATGGGTGGCCCGTTTGTAAGCTACACAACGGTAAACGATGCTACAAATCAAGTTTTTACAATAGATTGTTATGTGCACTCTCCAAAGTACGGCAAGCGCAACTTTATGCGACCTTTAGAGCATCTTGTATATCTTGTAAACTTCCCTAAGAGTGGAGAGCAGAAGTAAAAAATACGACTACCTTATTGTCGGTGCTGGTCTCTTTGGTTGCGTGGTGGCATATCGAGCCATCAAAGCAGGCAAAAAGGTGCTAATTATCGACAAACGCAATCATACGGGCGGAAATCTCTATTGCACAGAGTGTGATGGCATTACCCTGCATCGCTACGGACCGCATATATTTCACACCTCAAACAAAGAGGTTTGGGATTTTGTAAACTCTATTGTAGAATTTATTCCGTTTATAAATTCGCCCATGGCAAACTACAACGGGCAACTCTACAACCTGCCCTTCAATATGAACACCTTTAATGCACTATGGGGAGTCATAACCCCGGAGCAGGCAAAGGCAAAAATTGAGCAACAGCGAAAGGAGGCAGGCATCACCATACCTGAAAACTTAGAGCAGCAAGCTATATCTCTTGTCGGCACAGATATTTACAACACACTTATCAAGGGATATACCGAAAAGCAGTGGGGACGAAAGTGTAGCGAGCTTTCTGCCGACATAATCCGCCGCCTACCCGTAAGATTTACATTTGATAACAACTACTTCAACGATAGATGGCAGGCAATACCTAAGGGCGGATACAACAAATTTATCGAAAAACTTCTTGAGGGTGCTGATGTATGGACTTGTTACGACTTTTTCGACCACCGCACAGAGGCAGAACAGATTGCTCAGCGTATAGTATATACGGGAGAGATAGATAGATTCTTCAACTACCGCTACGGACACTTAGAGTATCGTACTCTGCGTTTTGAGGACCAGAGAGTAGAGATAGAAAACTATCAAGGTGTTGCTGTAGTTAATTACACAGATAGCAAAACCCCATATACCCGAATAATCGAGCATAAACACTTTGACAAAGAGTGTAATGCACAACATACAGTAATTACTCGCGAATATCCAAGTGAGTGGAGGAGTGGTTGCGAACCATACTACCCCGTTGGCGATGCAAAAAACAACGAAATGGCAGAAAAATATCGTGCCGAAGCAGCAAAAACAGACGGTGTTATCTTTGGCGGCAGGCTGGCAGAGTATCGCTACTACGATATGCACCATATTATCGAAAGAGCACTAAAAATCGAGTTATGAATATAGAACTGATAGTTGTCGGAAAGACAGACTCTAAAGAGGTGGATGCGCTTGTTTCACTCTATACAAAGCGTATAAACTTCTATACTAAGTTCTCTATAACATATATACCCGATGTCCGCTTTACAAAAAACCTCTCCGAAACAGAACAAAAAAGAGTAGAGGGCGAGGCAATACTTAAACTTATCAACGATTCTGATAGAGTTGTTTTGCTCGATGAACGCGGTGCAGAATATAACTCCATAGAGTTCGCCGACTTCTTGCAAAAAAAGATGAATAGTGGCGTGAAAAGAGTCGCCTTTATCATAGGCGGCCCATACGGATTCTCAGAGACAGTGTATAAACGGGTAAATGATAAAATCTCTCTCTCCCGCATGACCTTCTCACACCAAATCGTCAGAGCTATATTCACCGAACAACTGTACCGCGGATTTACAATCATCCGCGGCGAACCATACCACCACCAGTAACAGCTTAAGTACCGCCGCTTTTTGAAAAAAGCGGCACCAAAAACTTTTGGAGAAACTGCGTTTCTCTTGTGCTGATGCGTATTTAGGATAGCCTGGCAGCTATTACGATAAAAAATAGAGTCCTTTTCACTTTCAAACAAGTTTGAGTGAAGGACTCTATTTTTCATCGTACCATCTACGATGGTTTTCCTAAATCCGAATACTGCGAAACTTAGTTTGTTCCGTTGCGCGCTATTCTATGTCATTTATCATTATCCCGCGCGCTGACCTTAGTGTC
>JAFWBN010000200.1 GCA_017507075.1 Alistipes sp.
AGTCCTGTAGGCTTTATGAACTCTGCAGCAGGTGAGCCGTTCCTTAAATCGCTCAATCTACCTGAGGGATACTCTCTTCAATTTGCAATCGCCATCGGATATGCAGACGAGAGTCCTGAGGCAAAACCTCGCGATAGGGGCAAGATTGCTTTTGTTGAGTAGAATACCCATAAATGGGTATTTTGTCCCTTTATGGAGCATAAATTTTGAAAACTGAATTGTATAGTGTATCTTTGCGCCCGTATGTTAAAGGGGCTACTGAGATACACTTTTTTTGCGACCATGATGGTCGCTACTCTCTTCGCGCGCGCACACGAGAGCAAAGATGCTATTCAGCGTGTAATGCTACTTGACTCTGACACCCTTACAACTATAGACCCTGTAGCCATTACGGCTGTAAAGCACGACCAAAAACTATCTCAGAGTGCTATTACCTCCACTGTAATAAACAGAGAGGATATTGAAGAGCGTGGCATAAACGGTATTAAGGATATTGTTACCTATGCACCAAACTTCTTTATGCCCGACTACGGCTCTCGCATGACATCATCAATCTATGTCCGAGGTCTTGGCACCCGTATAGAGCAACCTGTGGTTGGTATGACGGTTGACAATGTCCCCGTATCGGATAAAAATCTCTACGACACAACACTCCCTGATATTGAGCGTATAGAGGTGCTTCGTGGAGCGCAATCTACACTATATGGCAGAAATACAATGTTGGGTGTGGTAAATATCTACACTTTGTCTCCACTCAGATATCAAGGTGTAAGAGTTCGTGCAGACTACTCTTCTAAAAATAGTTTTAATATCGGGGCGTCGGCCTATAACAAATTTTCAAACAATATCGGAGTATCCATTGCCGCTGCGGCATCTCACTCAGACGGTTTTTTCCGCAATAGCTACGACAACTCCCTCATTGACAAAGAGAACAACTTTAACTTTCGCACAAAGTTCCAATATCGTAAAGATTTTCTCAGCATAGACAACACCCTTGCTCTGACTATTCTAAAGCAGGGAGGCTATCCTTATGCCTACAATGGAGCTGTGAACCCTCAAACAGAGAGCAACGAGTCTCTCAAGGGAACAATATGCTACAACGACCCATCTTCGTACAACCGTATCGGTGTAACCGAAGGCCTTACAGCCAGACATGATTGGGAGAAAATTACCCTTACAAGCATCACAGCATATCAATACTTGGATGACAAGATGGTCATGGACCAAGATTTTCTACCACAGAGCTACTTTACCCTCACCCAAGCCAAACAGCAGCATGACATCTCTGAGGATATAGTTATCCGCTCACGCAGCACATCCAAATATCAGTGGCTTGCCGGAGCTTTTGCCTTCTATAAGCATCAGACTATGCAGGCTCCTGTAGAGTTTCTCAAAGATGGCATCGAAAATCTTATCCTGAAAAATATAAATCAATACAGCGGCTATCCTGGCGAGTATCGTTGGGGCAAGGCAGATGGCTCTTTGGCAGAAAATCTCCTACTTAGCAGCGACTTTACAACAGCAACTGCAGGATGGGCACTATATCATGAGTCCTCTTTCAAGAGCGGAAGGTGGTCTGTAACGGCAGGTCTTCGATTAGATGCAGAGTATATCTCAATGAGATATCACAACTATACAGCAAGCTACTACACTGCCTTTCCAAACAACACAAACAAGGCTCCTGAGGAGGTTGAACTATATATCAACGATAAAAATCGTCTAAAAAAGTCGCTTATAGAGCTACTACCAAAACTCTCTGTAACATACTCTATAAACAGCAACAACAACCTCTACCTATCCATTGCCAAGGGTTATAAGTCAGGAGGTTTTAATACACAGATGTTTTCAGAGGTTTTGCAACGCCGCATAAAGGATTATATGGGCATGTATCAAGACCTTGATGTGGATGATATCATCTCTTACGACCCCGAAAAGAGTTGGAATTTTGAGATTGGTGGGCATTTTTCTACATCTAACAGACGATTTACTGCCGATGCTGCGTTATTTTGGATAGAGTGTTTTGACCAGCAACTAACAGTCTTCCCTAAGGGGCAGACAACAGGTCGTATGATGACAAATGCAGGAAGAAGTCGTAGTTTTGGTGCAGAGGTCTCTTTTAATGCCTTCCTAACCAAGAATTTGCTATTAAGCGGAGCCTACGGATATACAAATGCTCGGTTTAGAGAGTTTATAGATGGAGAGAACAACTATGCGGGCAACGCTGTTCCATACTCTCCCGAAAACACGCTCTCTGCACGACTTAGTTATACATTTGACATCAACAGCAGTTGGTTGAGCCATATTACGCTCTGTGCCGATACAACGGCAGCAGGAAGGATTTTCTGGAACGAGAGCAACTCGGTAAGCCAGCCCTTCTATCAGATTGTAAATGGCTCTATAAGGTTTGAAGGAGAAGTGTTTTCTGTCGATTTTTGGGCAAAAAACATCACAAATACGAAGTATGATGTATTTTACTTCGAGAGTATGGGTAATCGTTTCCTGCAACCGGGTAGAGGCGCGACTGCAGGGGTAAGGCTAAATTTGAATTTTTAACTATTTATTATAATTTATCTATGAAAAAACTATTTTTTGCAGCAATTATCTCTTTGGCTTGCATATCATGTGCCAATAGTGTTGAAGAGCAACACTCTTGGACAAAAGTAATTGACGATCAGATGGTAACTGTAAATACCGCGTCAGGAGTATCTTATACAGACGACACCTCTGTTACAATTGAGATTACAGATATTAAGATACCTGTTTTCAATCTCAAAATAGATGGTGTAAAGTTTGTACCGATGATGCCAGATGTAAACTTCTTTATCTCCGGTATTCAATACAAACTCTATCCGTCTGATGACACAAACGACCCGCTTTATGGCTCTTGGGTCTTTAATGAGGCTTCAAAAGTGCCTACTGTAGGTGGTGTATCTCGTGAGGAATATACACTACTCAACCTCAAAGGTAACATTACAGACAACGGTATTACCATGGAGTTTGATGTAAACTTCGGAGGCACAATTTATCACGCTTCTTTCGGTTCAAACGATGCTCTACAGACTTGGGAGGCAGAGTTTAAGGCAGCAGCCATAGTTGTAATGAACTCTGGAGAGGGCTCTTCAACTTCAGAGGACGAGCTTTCGCTCTCTTTTAGTCAAGAGAACCTTTCAAAGCAGATTGTTGACATCACTTTCAAAGACTTCCGCTTTGTTGCTATGATGCCAGAGATTACATTTACACTCTTTGATGTACCTTATACACTCTCTGAGGATGGTACACAGCGTCTGTTTAATGTTGCAACAGTTGTACCTATTGTCGGAAATGCTGAGTATAGCCAATATACAATGTCAAACTTCAAGGGTAGCGTATCAAAGAGTCATGTAAACCTCGACTTTGACATTGCATCAATGAACGCACATGTTTCACTTGCTGATAAATAGAAAATAGTATGAAAGCTGAGTACAGACCTTATGTTGAGGAGTTGATAGAGCTTGCTATCAAGGAGGATTTGGGTGATGGCGACCACACTTCACTCTGTTGTATTCCCGCAACTGAGCGCGGAAAGATGAAACTGCTCTGCAAGCAGGAGGGTATTATTGCCGGTATCGAGGTTGCACAGATGATTCTCTCACGCCTTGACCCTGATATGACAATGGAGACTATTCTCAAAGATGGCGACAGGGTAAAGGTTGGCGATATTGCTTTTTATGTTGAGGGCAGACTGCAGTCTCTGCTTCAGGCTGAAAGAATCCTGCTCAATATTATGCAGCGCATGAGCGGTGTGGCAACACAGACTGCCGTATATGCAGACCGCATAGCAGACTGCCATACAAAGGTGCTTGACACCCGCAAGACAACTCCAGGCATGAGAGTTCTTGACAAGATGGCGGTAAAAATCGGTGGCGGCGAGAACCACAGAATCGGTCTGTTTGATATGATTCTTCTTAAGGACAACCACATAGATTTTGCCGGTGGCGTAAGAAAAGCTGTTACAGGAGCTAAAGAGTATCTTGCTGCAAAGGGTAAAAATATACCTATTGAGTGCGAGGTTAGAACTCTTGAGGATATTGACGAGGTATTTGCAGCCGGAGGCGTTGACAGAATTATGTTCGATAACTTCTCTGTTGAAATGACGGCAGAGGCTGTAAAGAGGGTTGCAAATCGCTGTCAGACAGAGTCAAGTGGCGGTATTACCCTTGAGACTCTGCGCGATTATGCACTTACAGGTGTCGATTTTATCTCTGTAGGAGCTTTGACACACCAGATTAAGTCTCTTGATATGTCTCTGAAGGCTTGTGAG
>JAFWBN010000201.1 GCA_017507075.1 Alistipes sp.
AAACTTATTTATTAACCATTAAACTTTTTTTACTATGAAAAAACTTTTATTAGTTGCGCTTGCTGCAGTTACCATGGCATCATGTGCAAAGACCGAGGTTGTTGAAATCAACCAGGGTAATGAAATCTCTTTCTCAGCTTGGACCGCTAATCCAAGCCGTGTAGCTCCTACAACTACAGCTACAATCACTGACTTTAATGTCTGGGCTTACACTCCAGCAGATGCTGCTTATTTTACAAATCAGTTGGTAGCGTGGGATGGTGCAAAATGGGATTACACTCCTCACAAGTTCTGGCCAGATGTTGCGCTTGATTTCTATGCAGTATCTCCAAAAGATCAGACAGTTACATCTGCTGCTGCTTCTACAACAGTTGATTTTACTGCTAACACAACTGTAGCTTCTCAGGTTGATTTGCTCTATGCAGTAAATTTGGGAGCAACTCGTGCTAATCCTTCTGTTAGCCTTGCATTCGACCATGCTCTATCTTTGGTTTCATTTAAGGCAAAGAATGCTAACACAGGAGGTCTTAAAGTTACTGTAACAGGTGTTGAGGTTGCAAATGTAAATTCAAAGGGCGTATTTACTCTACCAGAAGCTGCTACAATTGGTACTGATGATCAAGCTACAGCAAGTCTGTCTAATTGGTCAGCACAGGATGTTCTTACAAACTATGTTGCAACTATGGAGTCTGCTTCAGTTGTGTTGACAGATGCACTTGTAGAGCTTACTGAGGATGAGGCGGGTCGTCTTTTGCTCGTTCCACAGACTACAACACCTTGGGATCCTTCTACTAATCCTAAAACAAATACAGGTAGCTATATTCTTGTAAAGTGTACTGTACAGGATCCTGCAACAGATCTCTATTTGTGGGGTGCAGCAGGTACTCCAAAGCAGTTGGCTATTCCATTTGCGGCTAATTGGGCTCCTGGTAAGCACTATGTTTACAACATCGTATTTGGCGAGGGTGCAGGTTATGTTCCTCCAACCGATGCTATAGAGGGTGGAGATGATATACTTATTCCTATAACATTTAATGTTGTAGTTGATGACTTTACTCCAGCACCAGTAGAAGAGGACAAGGTTTTGTCATAAACAAACACACGCAGTCTTAAGACTGCTTTAGACCGCGAGGGGTTGATAGCCCCTCACGGTTGCAAATAGATAAAAAGGATAAAACAGGGACAAAAAATTATGACACGAGGTATAAAAATAGCATTTTTATTGGCGATAGGTGTTCTGTCGCTTGTGGCAACATCGTGTCGCAGCGATATAGCTGAAAATGACTCTTTAGTAGCCTTTGGCGATGAAATTCTGTTTGATATTGCATTTAATGACAATTGGACAGAGGGGGAGAAGACCAAAAGTGCAGCAGAGGCCTCAGAGAGCGTTATGGCTGTAAAGTTTGGTACAGATTCGCTGTTTATATCCCAGAAAGTGGAGCCAAACAGACAGCAGTCCCATACAAATAGTGCCACAGTAGAGCCGCAGGAGCAGACTGCTGATACTCAGAGTCGTGCGGCAGCAATTACAACAGCCACGCTGAGTGAATATTTTGTAACGGCGGCGGTAAGTAACTCAAAGACCTATTTTGAGGACTTGGCAATGACTTTATCGTCGTCAACAGGATATTTGTGGCCAACGGTCAGCCTCAGTTTTATGGCATACGCCCCTTCTGCGGCGCGTCCAAGTAGTTTTGTGGCTGTAGATGGTGTTTGGCAGGGGTCGTTTAGCTATACGCTGCCTGCGCCGAGCGTAGATAGTAGCGATGCAGTCTCTCAGCCGGACTATGTTTATAGCTTAAAACAAAATGTAAGTAAATCCACAGAGGCTGTGCCGCTGAAGTTTCATCACGCATTTGCTGCGCTGACCTTCAAGGTTGGCCGTATGCCTGCAAATGTAACTATTCATAGGGTTGAATTGCAGAATATCCTCTCTAAGGGCGACTGTACATTTACCCAAGATGGCGAGGATGTTGAGTTTGATTGGCAAAATCAGTCAACGGCAGCAACATACACTCAGCAGTTTAACAAAGCTGTATCTAATGGCACTGTAATCAACAGCTCGGAGCAGACCTTTATGGTTTTGCCGCAGAGTATTCCTGCTACGGCAGCTCTGTCGCTTGTCTTTGATGTAGGAGGCAATGAATATACCCTTACCCGTACATTTAACGAGCTTGGTATTACAGATTGGAGTGCCGATATGATTTATACCTACACCCTCAGCACAAGCAAAGAGGTACAGGTTGAAATTACAGAGTCGGTGGTAAGTAATGACAACAAACTGCTTGATGATGTTGTAATCCAGAATAACGGTTTGGCAACAGCCTATGTGCGTGCAGCCATTGTAGGTTGGTGGGAGAAAGAGATTGACGGAGAGTGGCAGAGTATTGCTCCGTGGGATGATAACAACCTTGCAACACCTGTTTATGGTACATTTAGTTGGGGCGCAAATTGGGGTAACTATTGGGTTAAACACACCGACGGATACTACTACTATAAGCAGACACTTCCAAGAGGCGCAACAACAACTGTTCCGTTGATAGAAAGTTATACACTTACTCATCCTGCACCGGCACTTAATGCAGAGCTCAGACTGCATGTTATCGTACAGTCTGTAATCGCAAAACCTGCGGGCAAAGCCGAGTGGGATTATCTGTCAACACTCTTCCCTTAGTCGTAAACATAAACTACAGATAAGATGAAAAGACCTCTATATATAGCAATACTGACCCTTGTCCTTGTGTTTTGTCCCTATTCTAAGGTGCTGGCGGCTGTAAATAAAGCTGTTGGCGATATGCCTACCTCTGGAACATGGGGTACTGCCGGCGAAGTAACCAATATCACAGGAACAGGAACCATAACACTTACAGGAAATGTAACAGTTGTCGGTCCTATTGCCATTGCAAGCTCTGCAAATGTTACTATTACAAAAGCGGCAGATACAGCATCTCGCGTGATCTCAATCGGTAGCGCATTTCAGCCGGTAACAACAGGAACGGTTCAAGAAAATAGTATGTTTCGTGTTCGCTCAGGAGGTAAATTGACTATAAAGGGAACAGGAAATGGTGAAGGTCGAATATATCTTTCGGGTGGTGCTACTTGGTCTGATACTGTTCCGAGTAACGAGGATGTAGAGGATGATGATAGTTACTATATGACAGCCAATACCTGCAAACCTGCATCTGGTTGTAGAGTATTGGGACATGGTATTATAAATTCGTATGGAACTCTTAACTTACAGTATATCAATCTGAGAGATGTCTATAATACATCAACAAGTTATGGCGGTGCAATTACTATTCAAAATAATGCAAGCAATGGAACAACTACGCTAAATTATGTACATATTTATCGTTGTGTGGCCGCTTTAGGAGCGGGTATCTTTATGCAAGGAAGTGATACCAGCCTTAATGCAGATCAAGTAAAAGTAACAGTGAACAACTCTACGGTGCGATTGTGTAGAACAACAGATGCAGAGGGTGGTGGTGCTATTCGTTCCAGAGGAAAGACAGATGGTTCGCTATATATGACAAATACAAAGGTATTTGCCAACTATTCGAGCTATCATGGTGGCGGAATTTACTGGAATGCTACCGATGGAGCAGATGGTAAAACAAAACTGTCATTGAATAAATGTGAAATATTTCGTAATACCGCAAATGGAAAGGGCGGCGGAATGTTTATTGAGGCCTCTGTAGAGTTTGTTACAAGCACCACAACTGTAGAGAAAAATAAGAGTACAACTCGTGGTGGTGGTATTTGCCTTAATGACTATAATGGTGCCACAACACTCTCTGATGCGGTAAGTTGTGTGTATAACATAAACAACTATGTTAGTATAAGGAACAATCAAGCCACAACTGATGGAGGCGGACTTGCTGTTACCTTGGATGGTACACATACTCTTCCGGCGGGCTCAACCTTTACAATCAATATTAACGGAGCAACAATTACCGGCAATAAAGCAACTCGACATGGCGGAGGAGTCTATGTTATCTATGATCCAACAAATACCAGCGACTACTCATATACAGCATCAACACAACTCGGCTCATGCAATATATCAAATAATACCGCAGGTTATGATGGAGGAGGTGTTTATATGACCAAGGTATCCATAGGCTCGGCAGGCGGTACAACAACCATATCGGGCAATAAGGCGTTGGATGGTCGAGGTGGTGGAGTATATCTTACAGGTGGAGGTAGCTTTACACAGGAAAATCTTAGCATAACTAACAATAGCAGTGAAAATATTACAAATAGAACTGATGTTTACTATCATGGTGGAGGTGTCTATTTGGTCGATGGAAGTATTACAGTTACAGGCACACCAACAATAACAGGAAACTCTACATCTGCTACAAGTAGCTCTGGCTCTGCGCGAGGTGGCGGATTTTATGTAAACAATGGTAATGTTACATTTTCATCAACAACTGCAACGGCTACAATATCAGGCAATAGCGCAGGAGGACATGGTGGCGGATTCTTTGTTAAAAACGGAAATGTAAATCTCCAAAAGGTTGATATAAAGAATAATACATCAGAGCAATATGGTGGAGGTTTTGGCGTCTCCGGCAACGGTACATTGGGTAAGGTTGTGATAAATGGAGTTGCGACAATAGATAATAATAAGGCTATAGTAAGTGGTAAATCGGGTGGTGGACTATATATTGACACAGGAACACTTGACTTTAAGAACAGCGCAACTATTACAAACAACACTGCGGCAAGCAATGGCGGTGGAATATATGCTTCAAATAGCCATGTAACATTTAGTGGAGAGACTACAATGACATCCAACGCCGCAACATCTGGCAGTGGTGGCGGAGTGTATGCTACAGGAGGCAATGTTACAATATCCTCTACAGCCTCTCTTACCTCTAATACTGCAGGAACAAGCGGTGGTGGAGTGTATGCAGCAAGTGGCGATGTTACTATTGCAGATGCAACATTTACACAGAATACAGCAAAGAACGGCGGTGGAGTATATACTCTGGGTGATGGAACTCTGGGAGATGTAATTATTACAAATGCTACATTTGACCAAAATCAGGCTACATCGGGTAATGGTGGCGGCGCGGTTGTAAATACGGGAAACCTTCAAATTCTCAACCAGGCAACATTTACAAACAATACAGCCACTGAGTTTGGTGGTGGTATTTACACCATAGGCGATGCGACAAATGGTAATGTTACTATTGCCACGGCAACTATCTCAGACAATAGCTCAAAGAGTGGTGGCGGAGTGTATGTTAACAACGGAAATATCAACATTACAACAAAAGCTACAATTACAGGCAATAGAGCAACAACAACATCTGGTGGTGGTGTATATGCCATAGGTAATATTGATATTGCTGATGCAAAGATTGACTCAAATACGGCTGTAATATCTGGTGGTGGAATATTTCTTTCAGGTGGAGAGCTTACAATTGCAAAGGGTGAGGTGTCAAACAATAGTGCAGGAACTTATGGCGGCGGTCTGCATGCTGAGAGTAATACTGCAAAGAATATCACCCTTGCCGGAGACGGAGAGTTTAAGAACAACACGGCAACACTTTGCGGTGGAGGTATTAGTGTGAGTGGTCCAATTACACTCAACACAAGTGGTACGATAGATTCAAATAGCGCAAAAAATGGTGGCGGTATATATCTTACAAATGGAGCGACAATGAACTTCCAAGAGGGTATTATTCGTTACAATAGAGCAACCGGAACAACAGGCTCAGCCTTTACTACGGCCTATCAGAAGACGGCAAGTGCATTGTATGGCGTTGGCGGCGGTGTGTTTGTTGAGGAGAACTCAAGCCTGTTGTTTGATATATCCTCCACAACTCTTGGTCTGTATGGCAATACGGCAGAGATAGCTGCTGATGATATCTTTGCAAATGGTAATGGCACAACGGTAGAGATTCCGCAGGTGGATGCCATGTCGCTTGCAGATTTTGATATGCCGACCACGCGTCTATTCTGGGCGGAGGACTATCTTGCGGGCGATACAGGTTATGCCAATGGTACAAAAATCATCAATGGCTGGGATGGCATGTCGGAGTCTGATAAAAGTACATCTATTATCCGTTATCGAGCAGCGCAGGCGATACTTGCGGTGCGAGAGTTGATTTTCTCAGGCTCCTCGCTCACTCTGCCTCGTGCTGTTGGAGATTCGTATCCTCCAGGTGTTGGAAATTATGTGTGCCTCAGCCTTGGATATAATAATATGTCGATTACTATCACCAAAAATGGTCTTCAGGCGGGTGAGAGTGCGATATTTACATATACTCGCTCAGGAGATAGCTCTCCAATGGGTCGCATTGTGCTGACGGGTGTTGATGGTGTAACACCTGTATCTAAAAAGATTGTCCTTAGTGAGGGTACTTGGATTATAGCAGAGGTGGGCTGGACCTATACATATACCAATGCCACACCATCTATTGAGCGCACTCTAACAGCATCATCTACAGACGAAGACAGAGTCTTTACCTTTACAAATGTAAAGCGTAATAACGCCCCTCCACATCATGAGAGCGGCGTGGTAAATACTATGAAGTAGTAGTCGTATAGAGATATAACAGAGAGTTTGATTTGTATAATGGTGAAATTTGAGTAACTTTGTGCGATTCAAAATCTAAAAACGATGAAAGTATTAGTATTTCTACTATTGACTCTTTTTGCATTTAGTTGTGATAAAAATCAGGGCGAGTTGCCTAATGATGATGCGACAGTTTTCGATATAACACTTGATATAGCTCCTGCAGTAGAGAGTAGGGTTGCTTTTGAAAACTACAGTTATAGTTGGGAAGAGGGTGCGAAAATCGGTCTTTTTATGGACTATCAGGCCGCTATTATAAGCACTCATGCAACAGTTGCTATGAAGGATGGCCGCGGGTATTGTACTGTACCTGAAGAGTTTGCAGCAGATATCGATACAATCTATGGTTATGCCCCATATTCAGCACAAAATAGTGATGCAAATAGTGTTCAGCTTACTATACCATCGGTGCAGAAGCTCTCTTATGCAGGCGATTTTTTGTGTGATGCTATGCCTATGGTGGCAGAGCCTTGTATGACTGCCGAGGGTAAAGATAAGTTGCTTTTCCAGCCTCTCGGTGGTATTTTGTGCTATAATATTTACGCCTCGTCAGAGTATCAGTCAGAAAAAGTGTCGTCAGTGGTATATACCACCACAAAACCTATATCTGGTAACTTTAAGTATGATGTTACACAGGCAGAACTCTCTCAGATAACTACAGACAATAACTCAGTGCAGTGCCTTATTGATACACCATACTCTCTGACAGCAAAAAAAGATAGTGCTACGCCTATATATGCGGTTGTCGCACCTGGAGCTTACTCTGGAACACTGAAAATTACTACTGATGCCGCTATCTATAGCTACGATTACTCGCTTAATGTGGCACAAAATCACTACTACAATGTAAATATAGACCTTAGCAAGGCTACAAACCGCAAATCTCTTACACCTTCAGAGTCTGTAACGGCTACTCTGACATACGCTGAGTGTAAAGATGTTATTGCAGGGTATAAAAGCCCAAAAACATATATCAATAGCTACGGTAGTTGGACAATTTGCGCCTATAATCATAATGATATTGCTATACAGCTCAATGATAATAAGGTCGCATATATCGGTACACCTACTTTTAGCGGCATAGCGCAGAGCCTTAGTTTGACTCTTACAGAGAGCTATTCTGATGACCTGTATATATGTACCTCTGCCGGCAGCACTTCTGCTTCAGATATAGTCAAGAGCATACCTGTAAACGGCAAGAGCGCAACAGTGGAGATTTCGGACCTTAATCTACGCTCGTTTTATATCCGCTCAGGAGCATGTATGCGAATAAGTGCCGTTGCAATCACATACGGTGGCGATGATGGCGGAACTGTTCTGCCAGACCCAACACCCGACCCTGACCCAACACCAGAGCCGGAACCAGAACCAACACCAACTCCTGACCCTGATCCAACACCAGAGCCAGAACCAGAACCAGAGCCAACTCCTACACCAACATCGCGTTATGTGTGGGCAGAATTGCCTGTAATTGATGATGCAAATAGGGATGGCGTTCACGATAGCGATAGTAATATTTATTATGCGCATCATCTTTGTGCTGGTGGAGAGAAAAATGCTCAGAGAAACGATACCGCACGAAACTATACGGTATGTTATAGTGGAAAACACCATTGTCCACTTTGGGTGGCTGCTCCTCGACATGCGATGTATGAGAAGAAGGGTACAGATAGAACAGATGCTTATGGTAAAGACCCAAAAATACCATCATCGGTGCAGTATAATAGTAAGAGTACAGGAGGAGGTTGTAATAAGGGACACATGCTTGGCAGTGCGGAGCGTATCTGTTCGGCAGCAACAAATCGTCAGGTATTCTACTATACCAATATAGCACCGCAATACTCTTCATCCTTTAATACGGGCGGAGGTGCGTGGAACAACCTTGAGGACCATATTGACGGTCTTGTCTGCTCGGATACTCTCTATGTTGTTGTGGGTTGTTACTTTGAACGCTTCTCGCGTAATGGAGCTACAGCAACACCAAAGACTATATCTTTTGGAGGGCGTAGTGATGTTAGTTGCCCAACGATGTTCTACTATGCTCTTTTGCGTACTAAGAAGGGTAATACGGGCAAGAGAGTCCAAGATTGCTCGGCCTCTGAGCTTCAGTGTGCAGCGTTTACTATCAGCCACACAATGTCTAAGGGTCATGAGCCTGAGGCTGCTGATATGATGTCTATATCGGACCTATATCCCATAATACAGTCCGCTCCGGAAAAACTACAAACAAGATTTTCTATCTGCTCCGTCAGCGAAGAAGGTGAATGAACTATCGCAATAATTTCTTCTTCTACTTTTCTGTCAATAATGAGTTTATATTTCATCATCAGGGCTCCTTACTGTCT
>JAFWBN010000014.1 GCA_017507075.1 Alistipes sp.
ACCTCACCCAACTGAGAGTAGTAGTTGATAGCAGTATCAACGATAGGCTTAACCTTAGCTACAGTCTTAGCATCAAGCTCTAAAGCCTTCTTTGCTGCCTGGTCAATAACCTCAAACAGGCCCTCTTTAATCTCCTTAGTCTGCTCCCATGCAGCGATACGGTTATTCTCTACATAAACCTTTACCCATGGATATACCCAAACCTGACCACCCTGCTCGGTTGTAGTTGTCTCTGTAGGCTCTCCCATAGTGTAACGAAGGAAAGTAACATCAAGAGATGTAGAGAGGTCCTTTGTAGGCTCCATGAGCGCATCAGTATATACCTTTGCACGGTTTACCCATACTGCAGCCTTTGCGCTCTTCTTTGCATCAGCAACCTCTGCATCACTCTTGCTCAGCTTTGCAAGTGTTGCGTCTGCGTTAACTTTCTGTGCAGTAGCGGTAGGCATAATCATAACCATTGCAGCCGCTACCATCAAGATAATTTTTTTCATAATATTAAAATATTGGTTTTAGTTATTATTTTCAGTCTCTGTTACAACGCTATCTGTAGTCTGAGCATCCTCTGTTACCTCAACAGTATCTGCAAACTCCTCCTCATCGTTCTTAGGAACAGCTATAACAGATGCTATAGTGTCGCCATCACGCAAGTTGATAATCTTAACACCCTGTGTAGCACGACCTGCAAGGCGGATTTGGCTTACAGAAGTACGGATAGTGATGCCTGAGCGGTTGATAATCATCAAATCGTTGTCATCCGTAACGGCCTGAATTGAGATAAGGTCGCCGGTCTTCTCTGTGATATTGATGGTCTTAACACCCTTACCACCACGATTTGTAACGCGATACTCTTCAAGGTCTGTACGCTTACCAAATCCGTTTTCGGACAGAACAAGCACATCCTGAACAGAATCAGGCTCAATGCAAATCATACCGATTGCCTCGTTTCCTTCCTCTATTGTAATACCGCGAACACCCATACTTGTACGACCTACAGGACGGATAATATCCTCATTAAATCTGATTGCCTTACCCTCCTTAGAGGCGATAAGAATCTCAGCCTTTCCGCTTGTAAGCTTTGCATCTATGAGTTGGTCGCCCTCACGAATAACAATTGCATTGACACCATTTGTACGAGGACGAGAGTAAGCCTCAAGGCGAGTCTTCTTTACAGTACCGTCCTTGGTACACATGATAATATAGTTGTTATTCACATAATCGGCATCATTAAGGCGTTTGCAGTTGATATATGCGCGAACTTTATCGTCTGCCTCAATCTGGATTACATTTTGAATAGCACGACCCTTTGATGCGCGAGTACCCTCCGGAATCTCATACACCTTGAGCCAATAGCAACGACCCTTCTCTGTGAAGAACATCATTGTATTGTGCATTGAGGCCATGTAGATATGCTCTATAAAGTCCTCATCGCGGGTTGCACTACCCTTAACACCAATACCGCCACGGTTTTGAGTACGATACTCAGAGAGTGATGTACGCTTGATGTAACCCATGTGAGAGATGGTGATAACCATATCCTCATCAGCATAGAAATCCTCAGGATTAAACTCCTCAGACGAATATACAATCTCTGAGCGGCGAGGGTCAGCATAGTTCTCCCTAACCTCAATAAGTTCATTCTTAACAATCTGCATCTGACGCTCTACGCTGCCCAAAATCTCGTTGTACTCTGCAATACTTGCCTCCAGAGCATCACGCTCGGCAGTAAGCTTTCCATGCTCAAGACCTGTAAGCGCACCCAGACGCATTGCGACAATGGCAGAAGCCTGAATATCGCTCAGTGAGAAACGATCCATAAGTGCCTGACGAGCATCCTCCGGAGTTCTCTGAGCGCGGATAAGGTGAACAACCTCGTCAATATTATCCTGAGCAATAAGCAAACCCTGAACAATATGCAGACGGTCCTGCGCAACCTTCAAATCATGATTTGTACGACGAACAACAACCTGATGTCTATGCTCAACAAAATACTTTATAAGCTGCTTAAGGTTGAGCAACTCAGGACGACCATTAACAAGTGCAATGTTGTTTACAGCAAATGAAGACTGTAGTGCAGTATGCTTAAAGAGCATATTGACAACAACATTTGCCACAGCATCCTGCTTAAGGTGTACCACAAGACGGATACCATCGCGGTCTGATGACTCATCATTTACATCAGCAATACCCTCAATCTTTCCATCCTTAATCAGCTTACCGATATTCTCACAAAGTTCATCCTTGCGCACCATGTAAGGCATCTCGGTAAAGACAATCTGCTGACGGTTGTTCTTTGTAGTCTCAATCTCGTACTTAGCACGAATAATTACCCTGCCACGACCTGTAAGCAGTGCCTCCTTGATACCTGAATAGCCATACAGAATACCTCCGGTAGGGAAATCCGGACCCTTTACGAAGTGGAGCAAATCCTCACACTCGCACTCAGGGTTGTCTATATAAGCACAGCAAGCATCAATAACCTCGCCCAAGTTGTGCGGAGCCATATTTGTTGCCATACCTACCGCAATACCGCTTGCACCATTTACAAGCAGGAGCGGAATCTTTGTAGGCAGAACTGTTGGCTCAAGCTCCTCACCGTCAAAGTTTGGAGTCCAATCAATAGTCTGCTTGTCAATATCCGCCATAACCTCTGCGGAGATTTTCTGAAGGCGTGCCTCAGTATAACGCATCGCCGCAGGAGAGTCGCCGTCCATTGAACCGAAGTTACCCTGACCCTCTACAAGCGGATAACGCATAGCCCACTCCTGAGCCATACGACACATTGCATCATAAACAGAAGAGTCGCCGTGTGGGTGAAACTTACCAAGCACATCACCGACAATACGCGCACTCTTACGAGTCTCCTTATCATGATAAAGATGCAGATGCTCGCTCATATCGAAGAGGATTCGACGATGAACAGGCTTTAGTCCGTCTCGCACATCAGGCAAGGCACGAGAGACGATTACCGACATCGAATAGTTGATGTAGGCACTCTTCATCTGCTCCTCGATATTCACATGCTCGATTCTGCCGACAAGACCCTTATTCAATTCTTCCAATTCCATAATATAAGTTTAAGTTTTCCTTATCAAATATACACGCGCAAAAATAGCGATAATTTTCGATTCTGGCAACTTTAGCACAAACTTTTGCGTCTATTTTTTACAGAAACGGAGATTTTTTCGATTTTATTGCCCTTTTTAGGCGATTTTAGGCCATTTTATCTCTCTTTCGACCCTCTGTCGGGCAATATAGAGACATTTTCCGACTCACTTACTGCAATCTCCCCTCTATCGACAAGATTTCGCAGCGCGCGGGCGAATAACTGAGGCGTAGCAGGCACTGTAGCGGAGAGTCTTCTTAGGTGGCAAATTCCACCCTTTACGGCATCAAGAATCTGCTTTTGCACATCCTCTACACGCTCTTCTTGTCGCTTAGAGAGGCAGATATCACACACCCCGCAAGGCTTTGCATCATTATCTCCAAAGTAGTTCTGGAGCATAACACTGCGGCATATTGTTTTATTCTCGGCATAGCTCACCATCGCACTAAAGCGTTCAAGCATATTATCCCTGCGCTTAGTATATGTCTCTGGTGCGATATAGATATTTTTCAAAGGCAAACGCTCCTCGTTCATATATATAAGTGGGGAATGGTTTGCCGGAATATAGCGGATAATATTTCTACGCCACAACTCCTTCAGAGCGTCGTGAACAGTCATAGGCGAACACGACGCCTGAGCTGCAATAGCCTGCTCGTCAATGGCTCTAAACTCAGAAAAAAGCCCATTGTACAACCTCAACAGATTTCTTACAACCAACTCTACATTTGCACTCATTTCGCACTTGTACAACTCATCCCTACCAATCCTAAATATAACCCTTGCAGGAGACTCCGACTCCTCAACATAGGTCATATATTGATTTCGTTCAAGCAAATCTATAGCATTTGCAACTACCGAGAACTGAAGATGCTCTTTATAGCAAAAGTCGTGGATATTAAAGTTATACGACGCACCTCCTCCATCGCCTATAGCAATCATCAGATAGGAGCAAATCTTCTCATAAATGCTCTTAACCTGCTCAAGAGGCGGAAAACTATTCTCTATACGGGTAGAAAATCTCTCGCTCTCTTTAGGGGCAACAAGCAGCACGGCATAACTACGCTTTAGGTCTCGACCTGCGCGACCAGCCTCCTGATAGTAGCTCTCCGGCGAATCACTGAGCGAGTAGTGGACAACCAAGCGTACATCCGCCGTATCTATACCCATACCGAAGGCATTTGTGGCAACCATAACCCTAACCTTACCTGCCACCCACTCATCTTGACGAATAGCCCTCTCCTCATTTGGTAGTCCTGCGTGGTAGTAAGATGCGCTAATATCATTTTCCGCAAGCGTTTGACAGACCTTCTCTGCCGTCTCTCGCTTGTGAACATAGACTATAGCCGAGCCGGGCACTCTTTGCAGTATTCTAAGCAGTTGCCCCTCCCTATCCTCCACCTCTCTGACAACATAGGAGAGGTTTGGTCGTGAAAATGAGCTGCGTAGCAGATTTTTCTCTTCAAAGAGCAGTTTATCCATTATATCATCTGCAACACTCTGAGTTGCCGAGGCTGTAAGTGCTAAGACAGGCACGCCAGACAACATCTTTCTTAGTGCAGCAATATTTAAGTATGACGGACGAAAATCATAACCCCATTGCGAGATACAGTGCGCCTCATCAACAGCTATAAGCGAAACTGTCATGCGTCTTACGCGCAACTGAAAGATATCAGAATTGATACGCTCTGGCGAGATATAGAGAAATTTAACATCCCCATAGACACAATTATCTAAGGCTATATCAATCTTGCGCCGAGACATTCCTGAGTGAATTGCCACAGCCGATATACCCCTTGCAGAGAGGCTATCGACCTGGTCTTTCATCAGTGCTATAAGCGGAGTAATTACAATACACAACCCCTCGGATGCAAGAGTTGGCAACTGATAAGTTATAGACTTTCCGCCACCTGTAGGCATCAGCGCAAGAGTGTCTGCACCCGACAGCACAGAGCAGATAACCTGATACTGCATCTCTCGGAAGCTCTTATAACCCCAATATGGGTCGAGTATGGATAGTAATTTCTCTTTCACAGGTTGCTAAATTACACTTTTTTTCTCGGACTGACTATTTTTTTGACAAAAATTGTATCTTTGTGGTTGATAAATATGTTTCAATCGTTATTGCAACGCTGAATTATGAAGAGTGAATTTGAAAAAATGATGTCCGGTGAACTGTATAACTTTCACGACCCGGAGGTTAATGCAGCTTTTGCAAGGAGCAAAGAGATACTTATCCGCCTAAACTCCATGACACGACGCGACCCTGAGTTTCCAAAGGTGCTAAGGGAGCTTGTTCCGGATATGCACGAAACATCGACTATATCTGTGCCGTTTTACTGCGATGTTGGCTTTCGCATAAAGGTCGGAAAGCACTCTTTTATAAACAAAAACTGCACTTTCCTTGATTCGGGCGGCATAACTATAGGCGACTACACCAAAATTGGGCCTAACTGCGGATTTTATACTCCGCAGCACCCGACAAACTACTTGGAAAGACGAAAACCCATCGAGACAGGTATGCCTATAAAGATTGGTAACGACTGCTGGATTGGTGGCTCTGTTACAATCTGCCCAGGTGTTACTATCGGAGACCGTTGCATTATCGCCGCCGGAAGCGTTGTAATAAAGGATATACCCGACGATAGTCTTGCCGCAGGAAATCCCGCAGTAGTTAAGCGTAAATTATTATAATACAGAGAATTAACATGTACGAATATATTACAGGAACACTTGCAGAAGTTGCACCTGCGTATGCCATTGTAGAGGCTGGCGGTGTAGGTTATTTTATAAATATTTCGCTGCAAACATACTCTGAAATAGAACATTGTCAGAGCGTAAAACTATATATCCATCACATCGTGCGCGAGGATGCTCAGACCTTTTACGGCTTTGCATCAAAGGCCGAGCGAGAGCTATTTCGCCTACTTATCGGAGTCTCCGGAGTGGGTGGCAACACAGCCCGTATGATTCAATCAACCTACTCCCCTTCAGAGTTGCGTAATATTATCGGCACAGGAAATGCCGTACTTCTAAAAAATGTCAAGGGTTTAGGCCTTAAAACAGCACAAAAAATCATCGTTGACCTAAGCGGAAAAATGCTTGATTTGAAGAGTGATATATCAGATAAGCTAACTCCTAACACAGCAAACAATGAGGTATTTAACGAGGCTGTGTCTGCCCTTGTGATGCTCGGATTTCAGAAAAGTGCCTCAGAAAAGGTGCTTAAAAAATTCTTCCAAGAGAACCCCGACCTGCGCGTTGAGGAGGCTATACGCCTTGCCCTGAAACATCTGTAGTTGGTTTCTGCTCTGCAGAAGGGAGATTAGAGAGTGTATAATGACAAATAACAGCGAATAACAATAAATGACAGCGGGCTAAAGCCCTTAATACTGCGCGCACAGCGCGCTATTGTATGCCATTTAGGGCTGAAAGCCCGTTGCTATTCAATGTCATTTGTCGTTACTCCGCTCAATTAAAGTTCAACCTCCGCCAAATTAAGGTCAGATGCACAATAACATTTAATGACAATAAATGACAGCGGGCTAAAGCCCTTAATACTGCGCGCACAGCGCGCTATTGTATGCCATTTAGGGCTGAAAGCCCGTTGCTATTAAATGTCATTTTTATATCCGTCGCTCAATTAAAGTTCAATATCCGATAAATTAAAGTACCTACCCAATTTGTTGTCAAAATAGTGCAAATACAACGCTCGGCAAAAATGCCGACGATGGGCTGTACTAAGCGTACTGCTCATTGTCGGCACTTTTTTGTTAGCGGAAGTAGTTGTGCTGTTTTCACAACAAATTTATTAGCGGCAGGAAATGTGCCACTATGACGACAAATTATTTGGAAAAGATTGCAATATTTCATATCTTTGCGCGTTATATGACCATGAAAGGATTACTATATACTGCTATTGTTATAGCTACGCTTGCAATGTGTGGTTGCAATGACAATGTGGATATGTTGACAACGCAAAAGGATAATATTGTCAAATATCTCACCTCTTCGCGTCGTTTAGTGGCTGAAGAAGACAAAGACAATGTGATTCAAGAGAATCCTCCTTTTTACATAGCTGTAAGCCAATCGACTTTTCGTCATATAACAAACTTTTACGCTGAGGGTCGTGAAGAGTGGAGTCTGATAGAGGAGGGCGATATTGTGGATATATCCTTTAACGCCTATGTTTTTTCAGGTTCTGAACCAAATCTGAGCAGTCTGTATTGGTCCAATATTCCAGCAACCATATCGGCTGTAGAGGCATCAAACAACCACCCTTACGACAACTTGGTATGGTCCGAAGAGCCTCTTATTGTCAGATTGGGCAAAGGTGAAGTATTAAGGGGCCTTGACGAGGCTTTGGTAGGCTGCAGGGACCAAGACTCTGTGCAGGTTTACATGACCTCAGAGGCTGCATACGGCAAACATGTTTTAGGAACAGTGCCAAAGCACTCTTCTGTAGCATGGTATATAAAGATATTAAATGTAACCAAATAATAGAATACAACTATAAGTATGAAAATCGTTATAACTCTTTTAATTACACTCTTTACACTCAGTTCTTGTGTCAAAGAGCCTGAGTATTCCGGAGACCAGATGGAGAGCCGCTCTCTAAGGGCATGGATAAAGAAAAATCGTCCTGACCTATTAGGCAACCATCAGTCAAAGGGAGACTACTATGTCGATGTACTTGCATGGGGCGACAACTCCACACCTGCTTCAGGGAACGACTTTGGTAGTGAGGCTATCATGGACCAAGATACTTGTTGGGTGTATTATAACTACAACTGCTATGACCTTGACGGCAATTTGTGCGCCACACGAAACGAAATAATGGCCCGCATGCAGGCAACTTTCTCAGATCGTACACACTACGCCCCTTATGGTAACTTCTGTGGCGAAAACTACTTCTACTACATCGTTGAAGGCAGCTACCTCGCCACTCGTAACACTATTAAACTCAGCGAGGAGTATGTAGCAAACAACTCAAGCATCTGTCCAAGTACAGAGTTAAAGGTGCGCAAAGGCACAAAAGTTCGACTCTACATGCCTTCTACCATAGGATTTGGCTCAAGTGGCTCATCTGCAGAGGGTGGTTATGAGGGTCAATATGCTTTAGATACCAATGTACCTGTAATTATGGATATTGAGGTACTGAGAGTTGTCAAAAACCCTTCAGACCTTGAGCTTGAGATGGTTAATGAGTTAGTAAAGAAGAGTAACGAGAATAGCGAAGAGATTGTTTGGAATAAGGTCGAGAATACTGAAGGTAAAGATAGCGACTCTGACACCGAGACAGACCCTGATGCTGACACTGATATATCAAAGGATGAAAACAAAGAGCCTGAGTACCTTGAGGGTATATACTACTCTAATAATTTCAAACCAAAAGCAGACTTCCCGCACCTCTCACACGCTCGTCCCGATATGGCAGGCTTAGGCAACCCTTACAAGGACTCAAAGCGTTTTGCAGATATGGCAGAGTTCGACAAAAAGCTCTGGAAGATTCTTGACGAGAAATTTGCAGATATGATTGCCAAAACCCCTGAGGCTGATGCTAAAGAGGTTGGCGAGGATAATGGAGCGGTAATGTGGTATGTAGGTCGTTTCCTCGACGGCTTTATCTTTGACACCAATATCACAGAGGTTAAAGAGCTTGCCTTTGACGAGACCGACGCAGGCTCATCCCTAACATACTCCGTATCGTCAAATAAAGATGAGTATATCAGCGCATGGGCACACTGTATTCCAAAACTTAAGTATGGTCGCTGGGGCGCAATCATAACAACCTCCGGCTATGCATACGGCTCAAGCGGTATCTCAGGCTCTACAAGCACCTCATCGTCTGGTGCCGTGTATAACACCTTCGCAAACCTCTATAACTACTATAGTATGATGGGTTCTGCATATTATAACCCATATAGCTACTATAACTACTACAACTACTACGGCGGATATAATAACTACTACGATTACGAGGAGACAACATCTACAATAGATACCGAAATTATGCCTTATACTCCTCTTGTATTCTATGTATTCATAGAGCCCACAGAGTAATACAACCTAACAACTGCCCGCTTTTTCGAGTACAGCCCGCCTAAGAACTGCCCGCTTTTTCGAGAAAAAGCAGGGCGTGCAAAAAGCTTTCGGAGAAACTGCGTTTCTCTTGTGCTGATGCGGATTTAGGATAGCCTGGCGGCTATTACAAACAAAATAGTCCTTGAGAGTTTTCGAGCAAGCTCAACCTCTAAGGACTATTTTCTTTGTACCATCTGCGATGGTTTTCCTAAATACGAGTACAGTGAAACTTAGTTTGTTCTGTAGCGCGCTATTCTATGCCATTGAGGGCTGAAAGCCCGTTGCTATTAAATGCCATTTGTCATAATTCCGCGCGCTGACCTTAGTGTCTCTAAGGACTCTAAAGTCTCTAAGGTCCTTAGGGACGCGCGCCAAGATTAAAGCACCAATTTGTCGTCAGAGTGGTGCATAAAGCACCTCCCCATTTGTGCTTAGAAGGGCGTAGATGCAACGCTCGGCAAAAATGCCGACGATGGGCTGTACTAAGCGTACTGCTCATTGTCGGCTCTTTTTGTTAGCGGAAGCAGGTATGCACTTATAAGTGCAAATGTGCCGCTATCACGACAACACTACTCATACTTCACAACCACAGTCCTAAATCCCTTCTTTTCGCCGGATTTATTATTGACTGAGAACATGACATATACTTTATTGTCGATAACTTTGATTCCTGCAATATCGGCATATCCCTGAGGTGTGATATTAAGGGTTTCGAGCAGATATTGGTCAAAGACGCACTGAATACGGCGTTTTGGAAGCACCACCCTACCTGCGTGGTCATAGACGGTGATAAAGGCCTTGCTTGGGCCATTACTTTTCATATTTCCGGCATTGTGTTTTCCCTCAACGAAATATACATAGTCCTTATCTACATCCCAAGCTCTGAAGCTATAGAAGTTTGGCTCCTTTGCAGGGTCAGCAACCTCTTTATCTGGTTTTGCGATAACAAAAGAGCTGATTGACTCAAGGGTTGTAAGGTCTTTTGCCTTGATAGTGCGTGTAACAGTTTGCTGCTCTTCGCCGACAATTTCGCCCTTATAGACGGTTTTAAGTTTCACATCTGTATTATCCAAAGCTCTTGCCTCTGCAAGGTTATAGAGGTTGAT
>JAFWBN010000015.1 GCA_017507075.1 Alistipes sp.
AGCGGCGGTTGAGCGCAAATTTAGTAAGGAGTTTAAGGAGAATAGGGAGGTTAGAGATATTAGGGAGCGCAAATAGGACAAACTAAGTTTCGCAGTTTTCGGATTTAGGAAAACCATCGCAGATGGTACGAGAGAAAAGAGAGATTGCTTGCCAAGTTTACTTGAGCAAAAGCAAATCTCTCTTTTTTATCGTAATAGCCGTAAGGCTATCCTAAATCCGCATACGCCCCAAAACGGAGTTTTTGCTGAAAGTTTTTGGTGCCGCTTTTTTCAAAAAGCGGCGGTACTTAGGCGGGCTGTACTCGAAAAAGCGGGCTATTTTGTGAGAGAGGTGTTATGCTACTTACTCTCAGGAAATACGGTTTTGAAGAATATCTCTGTTGCGCCTTGGTGTTTAGCGGTATATTCTTTAGAGATATTTGAGACTTTTTTGAGGTATTTGTCGTCTTCTTTTAGTGGGTTAAACCAAGCATCAAATTCGGTATAGTTATTTATGCTACGCGCGGCACCGAGGTTTACCATATCGCGGGCCTCTTTGAATTTCTCGTAATTAGGGCCGAAGGCTATTGGTAGTCCGAAGGTTGCAGCCTCAAGGGTGTTGTGGATGCCCACACCAAAGCCTCCTCCGATATATGCAAACTGAGCATACCTATAGACAGAAGAGAGCATTCCCATAGTGTCAAGAATAAGCACTTGGTATCTATCTATCTGCTTATCTGCTTTGGTATATCTTATAGCTCCGCCTTTAACTGATGCTTCGATTTTTGCTATGCGGCTCTCCTCCATCTCATGAGGGGCGATGACAAATTTTATGTCAGGGTTATTGTTTGCCGCCTCGATAATAATATCCTCATCTGCGCCCCATGTAGAGCCTGCAACAAATAGGCGAGACTCTCCCTTAAACTGCTCTATGGCATCAAGCTTTTTTGAGGCAGCGGCAATCTGAGCCACGCGGTCAAAGCGGGTATCTCCGGCGACAACTACATTATTGTAGCCCAATTTAGAGAGTAGAGAGAGTGAGTTGTCGTCCTGTACAAATATAGTCTCGAAGGTGTCAAGAGCTTTTCGCCACATCTCACCATAACTCTTAAAGAAGATAGAGTTTTGGCGGAAGATGGCAGATACTACAAAGCAGCGACAACGACGAGCTTTAAGTTCGGATAGGAAGTTTATCCAAAACTCGTACTTTACAAAGATTGTTATCTCAGGCTTTACGATGTCGAGAAATTCGCGGGCGTTGGCTACCGTATCGAGAGGCATATAGAAGATATAGTCTGCACCGCTGTAGTTTTTCCTTATCTCATATCCTGAAGGAGAGAAAAATGTAAGTAGAATTTTGTAATCTGGTCTCTCTGCCTTTATCTTCTCAATAATAGGTCTGCCTTGCTCAAACTCTCCAAGAGATGCGGCGTGTACCCATATAATACGAGCAGTCGGGTCGATGCTACTACGCATCCGCTCGAAAATAGCTTTGCGACCATCTCTCCACAGCTTTGCCTTCTTATTCCACGGACAGACAGCAGCAACTCCAACTCTATATACTCCTATTCCTATATTATAAAGGCACCTCATTACGAAGGGCAAAGGTAGTTATAACAATTTACAATTCAAAATTATTGGCTATTTATGTCCTTCAAGGAACTCTGAGGTTACAACAACTCGTATAGCGCGTGGGATAACCTCAATCTCTACAGGAGTCTGACCCATAAGCTCTCCATCGCACTCCAAAGAGATAGGAGGAACCGAGACAATGCGGATATGTTTTCCTCTTATATGTGAGACATGTCCTATAGAGTATATACCTCCATTAAAGAGCCTTTGCAGACGGAAAACTATATGCCACCAATGCAGAGGTCTGATAAGTGTTATATCCATCAATCCATCATCTGCAACGGCCTTTGGCAATTGCTGCACTCCACCACCATTGTATTTACAGATGCCGACAGCTATACTGAACAGAAGATTGTTAAACACCAAATTCCCATCAACTTCAATCCTTACTCCGGATGATTTATAGCTACAGTATGCCTTGATTATGCTGGCAATATATAGCCATTTGCCATGAAAGCCCTTAGCTTTCCAGTGGTTGAATATAGAGATAACAAAAGAGTCAAACCCAAGACCCGCCACATTTGCCATATAGCGGGTTTGGGTATATTTACTCTCAGTATATGTTACCGCGCCAACATCCTGCAAGAAGGTTTTGCCCTCTTTTATGGCACGAATAGCCTCTGAGTAGTGCGATGGAAGACCAAAGGTTCTTACCCAGTCATTTCCTGTGCCTACAGCTATCACGGCAAGGTGTATATCTGTAGGAGCACACTGTTTCTGAATAAACAGTCCATTTACAACCTCATTTAGAGTGCCATCTCCACCGACAACGATAATTTGGCGAAAACCACGAACAACAGCCTCTACAGTAAGCTCTGTTGCATGGAATTTATGCTCAGTAAATACCGCCTCATGGTATATATCGTTGTCTCTCAGTAGTTTGGCAATCTGAGGATAGTCTTTTAGACCATGTCCTGCGCCTGAAACGGGATTGACAATGACAAACCAATGGTCTGCAATAATCTGTTCTGTCATATTGCTTTAGGTAGGTTCTATAATACCTTTACAGGGGCATTTTTGAGAGTATGGAGCAGGAAGTGGTAGAACTTCTCTACCGATGCAATCTCAACCTTCTCATCCGGAGAGTGAGGGAAGCAGATTGTCGGACCAAATGAAATCATATCTAATCCCTCATACTTACCACCAATAATACCACACTCAAGACCTGCGTGAATAGCCATCACAGCAGGTTTAACGCCATAGAGCGACTCGTATGAAGCAAGCATTGTATGCAGAATAGCAGACTCCATATTTGGTTTCCAGCCGTCATAGTCGCCTGATAGCTCAATAGTCGCGCCTGCAAGCTCAAATACCCCCTTAATAGCCTCTCCAAGAGCATGTTTCTCAGAGTTTACAGAGCTACGGAGAAGACACTGAATCTTTATAGAACTGCCGTCAGATACTACTCTGGCAAGGTTTGAAGAGGTCTGCACAAGACCCTCCATCTCAACGGACATCTTTATAACACCATTTGGCGCGCCAATGACAGCCTTTGCAAGAGATGATGCAACAGCTGTAGGTATAATCTGCTGCGGAGTCTCTGTAGGTAGTGCCTTTACAGATATGCTATCCTCAATATTTGCATACTCGGCAATAAGTGTCTTCTCAAAAGCTGCAACCTGAGCCTCAAATGCCTCTGCATCAGCCTCTTTTACAAGAACTGTTGCTACAGCTTCGCGAGGAATTGCATTTCGAAGACCGCCACCATCAACATTTGCAAGAAGAGTCTCAAAAGGCATGTGGTTGAGCAGGCGGAAAAGCTCTCTGTTGGCATTTGCGCGCTGGTAGCCAATCTGTATGCCTGAGTGTCCACCCTTCAGACCCTTAACCTCTACAGAGTATGCCGTGTATCCTGCAGGAGCATCAACGGCGGTATATGGCAGCGTGATATTTGCATCCAAACCTCCTGCACAGCCTACATATAGCTCGCCCTCAGTCTCAGAGTCGAGGTTAAGCAAAATCTCGCCCTGCAGAAGACCGCCCTTAAGACCAAACGCAC
>JAFWBN010000202.1 GCA_017507075.1 Alistipes sp.
ATGAATTTGAGGCTCTTGGTGCAAAAGTTATCGTTGCTACAGTTGATGGCAGCTACGGAGTTAAAGGCTTTGTAACAGACGCCATAAAGGAGGAAAAAGTTGCAGCAGACTACTTCTACTCATGTGGCCCACTGCCGATGCTTAAGGCACTATGTTCTACCCTTGATATTACGGGAGAGATAAGCCTTGAGGAGCGTATGGGTTGCGGCTTTGGTATATGTATGGGTTGCTCTATTCAGACTGCATCTGGTGCAAAAAGGGTCTGCAAAGAGGGTCCTGTATTCAGAAAGGAGGAGATACTATGGTAAGAGATTTATCAACTACACTATGTGGCGTAGAGCTTGACAATCCTGTAATTCCTGCCAGCGGAACATTTGGTTTTGGAGCAGAAATGGCAGACATCTACGATATAAACTGCCTTGGTTCAATATCTGTTAAGGGAACAACTCGCGAAGCCCGTTTTGGCAACCCTACTCCACGCATTGCCGAGTGCAGTGCCGGACTTATTAACTCTGTAGGTCTGCAAAATCCGGGCATTGATGCTGTAATCAGCCATGAGCTTCCTAATCTTCGCAAGATATTCCGTAAACCAATTATCGCCAATATCAGCGGTTTTTCTATTGACGAATATGTAGAGTGCTGCAGCAAAATTGACAAAGAGGAGCAGGTTGGAATTATTGAGGTTAATGTTTCATGCCCTAATGTACACAATGGAGGTATGGCATTTGGCACATCGGCAGATAGTGCTGCAGAGGTTACTCGCGCAGTTAAGGCTGTAACCACAAAGCCGGTCTTTATAAAACTGAGTCCAAATGTAACCGATATTGTATCGATTGCTCGTGCTTGCCAGGATGCAGGTGCTGATGGTATTACACTTATCAACACTCTTTTAGGCATGAGAATAGATATTGCCCGTCGTAAGCCTATAATTGCCAACAAAATGGGCGGTTTTTCGGGTCGTGCAGTATTTCCTGTAGCCGTGCGTATGGTTTATCAGGTTGCCGGAGCATGCTCTATTCCTGTTATGGGTTGCGGTGGAGTAGCTACAGCAGAGGATGTTATAGAGATGATGATGGCTGGAGCAAGTGCTGTTCAGGTAGGTGCAGAAAATCTGCGCAATCCATTTGCTTGTAAGCAGATTATAGACTCTCTTCCAGAAGTTATGGAAAAACTTGGTATTGAGCGACTTAGAGATATTATTGGAATTGTAAAATAGAAAAACGATATGAGAGATGTAATTATCGCTTGTGATTTTTCAAGCAGAGAACAGACCTTGGCTTTTCTTGACCGTTTTACAGGTCGTAAGCCGTTCGTAAAGATTGGTATGGAGCTTTTCTATGCCTGTGGTCCTGAGATTGTACGAGAGATAAAGGCTCGTGGACACAAGATTTTCCTTGACCTTAAGTTGCACGATATTCCAAATACGGTGCGCAAGGCTATGAGCGTTCTTTCTCGCTTGGATGTGGATATGACCAATGTTCATGCAGCAGGTACTATTGATATGATGCGTGCAGCCCTTGAGGGTCTTACCCGTCCCGATGGCACTCGCCCACTACTTATAGCTGTAACACAGCTTACCTCTACAAGTCAGGAGCGTATGCAAAACGAACTACTTATCGGTGCTACTATCAATGAAACTATTGTTAAGTATGCTCAAAATGCTAAGGCTGCGGGTCTTGATGGTGTTGTTTGCTCACCTCTTGAGGCTGAACTTGTAAAAAACAACTGTTCTAATGACTTTATGACCGTAACCCCTGGTATTCGCTTTGCAGATGCAGCAGCTGACGACCAGGTAAGAATCACAACACCTGCACGCGCACGCGAAATTGGCTCAGACTTTATCGTTGTTGGCCGCCCTATTACAGCTGCAGACGACCCTGTTGAGGCTTATGAGCGTTGCTGCCGTGAGTTTATTGGAGAATAAAAACTTAAACCTAAAACTTCTATTATATGGAAAAGACTATTGCAAAAGAGTTGCTCAAAATTAGCGCAGTATTCCTTCGTCCTGAGCAGCCATTTACTTGGGCAAGCGGTATTAAGAGCCCTATATATTGTGATAACCGACTGATTCTCACCGCTCCATCAGCACGCGAAAAGGTTGAGGCAGGTTTAGCAGAGTTAGTAAAAAAGCACTTCCCTGAGTGTGAGTGCCTTATGGGTACATCTACTGCCGGCATCGCTCACGCAGCTATCGTTGCCACTATCCTTGATATGCCAATGGGTTATGTGCGTAGCGGAGCTAAAGACCACGGCAGAGCAAATCGTATTGAGGGCAAGCTTGAACCAGGAACAAAGGTTGTTGTCGTTGAGGACCTTATCTCTACAGGTGGTAGCTGCATAGAGGTTGTTGAGGCTCTGAGAGAGGCTGGTGCAGATGTGCTTGGTATTGTAAGCATCTTTACATACGGCATGAAGCGCGGTGTTGAGAAAATCGCAGCTGCAAATACAGTAAACTACTCTCTATCAAATCTTGACTCACTTGTTGAGGTTGCTGTAGAGGAGGGTTACATTGCCCCAGAGTGGAAGGATAGAATCCTTGCTTTCCGCAACAACCCATCAGACGAGTCTTGGATTAAGTAACTGATCTAAACTTATTTACTTCGTTCTTTAATACTGTTTTCGACACTTTGCCGCCATAATTCTTGTTACATAGGACACCCTATGCGCCTCAAATTATAGCGACAAATTGCCACAAAACAGCTATTAAATAATCTCGCAAACAAATTCAAATCAGTTACTAACAAATAATAAATTACAGATAACTAAAACACAATCCATATGAGGCACCTAATTGACCCTACCGACCTGTCTCGCAAGGAGACTGACGATATTGTAGCTCTTGCGTTAGACATTATCGCCAACCGTGAGGCCTACAGCGAGAAGATGAAAGGTAAGAAGCTCGCTACCCTATTCTATGAGCCAAGCACCCGTACTCGTCTGAGCTTTACCTCTGCAATGATGGAGCTTGGCGGCAATGTTTTGGGATTTTCAGATGCAGCCTCATCCTCTGTAAGCAAGGGTGAGACTGTTGAGGATACTGTGCGTGTAGTTGGTTGCTTTGCAGATATTATCGCCATGCGCCACCATATTGAGGGCGCACAACTTGCAGCCTCTGCTGTATCTCCTGTGCCTATTATCAATGCGGGCGACGGTAGCCACTCCCACCCTACCCAGACACTTACAGACCTACTCACTATAACTCGTGAGTTAGGACATGTAGATAACATCACAATCGGTTTCTGTGGCGATTTGAAGTATGGTAGAACTGTACACTCACTTATTAAGGCTCTTGTGCGCTATACAGGCATTAAGATTGTACTTATCTCTCCTGAGGAGCTTCGTCTGCCAGATTATATCAAGACCGATATATGCGATAAGTACGGCATAGAATACTCTGAGGCTGACAGCATTGAGGAGGTTATCGGAAATCTTGATATCCTCTATATGACCCGCGTACAAAAGGAGCGTTTCACAGATGAGGCTGAGTATGAGAGAGTTAAAGACTGCTTTGTACTCGACGCTGAGCGCATGAACCTCGCAAAAGAGCGTATGGCTGTTCTCCACCCACTGCCTCGCGTAAACGAGATTACAAGAGAGGTCGATAAAGACCCTCGCGCAGCATATTTCCGCCAAGTTGAAAATGGTAAGTTTGTCCGCATGGCACTTATCCTCTCGCTTATGCGTTGGAAGGGTGAGCAAATGGTAGAACGCCACGAGAAGGGCGAAATTGAGGGTATGCGCTGCCCTAACCATAAGTGCATCACCAACAATGAGCCTATGGAGCGTTATTTCTACACTGCCGACAACGGCGTTCACCGTTGCTACTACTGCGACACTAAGGCCGAGTAACACTATGCAATATTAAACCTACGCTGCTTACAATAGTGGGTGGCGTAGGTGTTTTATTTTTCCATATAAACAAGAATTGTAAGTATTATGAAGGGTGTAGTTCTTATATTATTGACTTTTTTGGCAGCCTGCAACTCAAATAAATCGACAGATGCCATTTTGGCTGAGGTATGGGATAGAGACCAAAGCATACGCTATCAAATGATAGAACTCACAAAAGCCGTTACAGTGGATGGTCGCACTGAACTTGTAGATTCGTTAATAGCCACAAGCGAGGCTGTTAATCTTATAGATGCAAAGAATATGTCTATCGTAGATAGCATAATTAACAAGGGTTTGGGCTTAAATCTTACTCCTCAATCATATAAAACTATCTGGATTGTTATAGATCATGCATCTCTCGACAAGCAGGAACAATATTTACCCTTAATGGAAAAATGGTCGCAAGATGGATTGATTGGCAAAGATGAATTTGCAGTATTGTATGACCGTGTAGCAATGAAAAACAGTCGTCCACAATGCTATGGTAGTCAGACAGTTCAGTTTGAGGAAAATAATAAAATGCAACTCTATGTCTATCCCGTAGAAAATCCTAATCTGCTCGACTCCTTACGCGCCTCTGTTGGCTTGTCTTCTATGGCGGACTATCTCGAACTTTTAACTAAAACTACAGGTATAGATGCAAAATACAACCCTGAAATAAGTATTGAGCAACTCAATACAATGCGAAATGAAGATAGAAATTGAATTGTACAATTACTTTTTCACGACAAAATTAAACTTCTCAAGGAAATAGAGTAAATTTAAGATATAAGTTTCAATTATAACCGTATAAAATATTACAATATAGTTTTCTCTTATAATATTTGCAACATTATAACCTATTTATTACTTTTGTATAGGAATTAAAACTATTAAAAAAGAGAGACTATGAGAAAGATGTTGTATGTTTTGTTTGCTGCTACAATATTAGTTAGCTGTGGCACAAATAGAAATAGAGGCTATGATTCGGTAGATGCCGATAGTTTTGCGAAGTTTATTGGCAATGAGCAGGTGCATATTATTGATTCGCGCACACCTGTAGAGTTAAATTCTGGGCATATCCCTGGTGCAATAAATATCAATTTTGATGATGAGAATTTCAGTGCTAAAGTCAA
>JAFWBN010000203.1 GCA_017507075.1 Alistipes sp.
GCTGACAATATGGCAGAAGGATTAGGTCACACCTAGTCCTTTTTTGTCATATATGACACAAGAATTCTTACCTCTCTCGGTAATTGAAAGAGTTCCGTAACTTTACGCAGTATTACAAATGTATGACAAAATAAAAGAAAAACAGCGTTAGAGTGATTTCTAACGCTGTTTCGGTGAGGTCTGAAGCGGATTCGAACCGCTGTACGAGGTTTTGCAGACCTCTGCCTAGCCACTCGGCCATCAGACCAATTTTGAACGGTTTTATCCGTTTGGGTGTGCAAATATAGTGCGTTTTTATGTTAAAACCAAAAAAAATCGTACCTTTACGGAGATTTTTTTGAAAAATTTATATTTTTCGACTGATTTGGCAACAAAAATTGAAGATATTGCTCTATCCTATGTTCAGAATTTGGGGTGGCGCGGAGTAATACATCTCTTAGAAGTTTTCGGAGATGCACAATCTGTTTTTGCTGCCTCCCAAAGTGAGTTACTCCATAAAGCCGAACTAAAAGAGGAGTTTGCAAAAAGAATACTTAGCAAAAATAGTTTCAGCATTGCCAAAAAAGAGCTATCCCACTGTCTCAAAAATGGTGTAACACCAATAGTCTCCACAGAAGATGGTTATCCGGAAAGATTGCGTTTTACAGAGGCATACCCCCATATTATATATATGGTAGGAGAGAGTTCGTTATTACATCGCTCGACAATTATCACATTTACCGGCGAAAAAGAGGTATCTGCATACGGAGAGAAGACTATCGTAAAACTTATTGAGCAGATTGCAGAGACGGCTCCAGAGGTTGTTCTTGCTACAACAATAGGCGACGGAGCAGGTTCAATCATAGCCAGGGTTGCCCTACATTACGGTTTGCGTGTGATAGGGATAACCGGTTCGTCTCTTCCTCATATCTCTTCGCAAAACAGCATGACGCTAAGTCAAGAAATCATTGACGCAGGTGGGGTAATCATAAGTTGCACAGGCGTTATGGCGCACAAAGAGTTTGAAAATAGTGGTGCGCACTACTCATTGGCAGCCGGAATAAGCGATGCTGTTGTGGTTATTGAGAGTGAAGGTATTCATCCGATAGCACAGGCGGCAGACGGATACAACAGAGAGATTTTCGCCATCCCTGGTCGCATATCGGATAGTTTATCACAAGGAACAAATCGTATGATTGCAATAGGTATGGCTCAAATGACATACTCCGGAAAAGATATTATCAAAAAACTTGGATTAGAAGAGATATGCTTATAGATACGCATTCACATATATACGAGCCTGAGTTTGACAATGACCGCGAAGAGGCACTACAGAGATGTATAGACTCAAATGTAGGGTTACTATTGCTCCCTGCAATAGATAACCAGAGCTATCAACGCATGTTTGACCTTGCTCTCAGCAGGCCCGATATGGTGCGCCCTATGATGGGTCTTCATCCAACATCTATCAATGAAAATCCACATTGGCAGAGAGATTTGGCCCTTGTTGAACAGTACCTGCAACACCCACCTCAGGGTATCGAGAGATTTGTCGGAGTTGGAGAGATTGGTCTTGATTTTTATTGGAGTCAGGAGTATAAAGAGGAGCAAATTGAGGCATTTAAGAGCCAAATAGAGATGTCTATTAAGTACAACCTGCCAATTGTTGTACACACGCGCAATGCTTGGGAGGAGATGTGTGAGATTTTGGAACAGTTTGCAGGCAGAGGTGTCAGGGGCATACTGCACGCCTACTCTGATGGCATAGAGAGTTATCAAAGACTCAAAAAGTGCGGAGATTTCCTCTTCGGCATAGGTGGCGTGGTTACTTTTAAGAAGAGCAGTCTTGCACAAACACTTGCAGAGATGGAGTTGTCAGACATCGTCTTAGAGACCGATTGTCCATATTTGACACCTGTTCCGCATCGTGGACAGAGAAACGAGTCGAGTTATGTAAAGTATATATGCAAAAAAGTGGCAGAGATTAAAAACACTGATTATCAGACCGTTGAATCTATAACCACACAAAACGCAAAAAGAGTATTCAATCTATAGTTATGAATAAAAAACCTTCAATTTTAATTATCTATACCGGTGGTACTATCGGTATGCAACGAGATGAAAACGGAACTCTTGTTCCTTTTGATTTCAACTCTATAGAGCGCGAATTTCCATCTGTTCGCCACCTTAATGTTGAGATTGATGTCTGCAAAATGACTCCAATAGACTCTTCTAATGTAACACCTGCCCTGTGGACAGAGTTAGCTAAGACAATACAGCAGAACTACGATAAATACGATGGTTTTGTTGTGCTGCATGGCACCGATACTATGTCCTACACAGCCTCTGCACTGAGTTTTATGTTTAACAACCTCGCCAAGCCGGTAATCTTTACAGGTAGTCAGATACCTATGGGTATAATGCGTACCGACGGACGAGAAAACCTGATTACAACCATAGAGATTGCCGCAGCACAGAGAAATGGTTTTCCTATAGTCCCTGAGGTGTGTCTCTACTTCCAAAACAAGCTGTTTAGAGCAAACCGCACCTCAAAACTCTCCGCTGAGGCTCTCAATGCTTTTGATTCAAGAAACTACCCGCCACTTGCCGAAGTGGGCGTAAATATTACCTACAATAGTGCATACATCCACTATGAGGAGGGGTGGTTTGAGGGAGAATTTACTCCGGAGCCACTTGAAATTATTGATGGATTTGACCACAATGTTGTAATCCTCAAACTTTTTCCGGGTATCTCCGAGACTACACTCAAGGCTCTGCTCTCAGTCGAGGGTCTGAGAGGTGTTGTTCTTGAGACCTTTGGTACAGGTAACGCCCCAACATCGGATTGGTTTATAAACACCATCTCAGAAGTTGTTGCCAAAGGCGTTACCATTGTAAATGTAACCCAATGCGTAGGCGGAAGTGTTGCAATGGAGTTGTATCAAACAGGTGTTAAACTCCAAAATGCCGGAGTTATCAGCGGATATAATATGACAACAGAGGCCGCCGTTACAAAGTTGATGCTTGTACTCGGAAATTATTCAGACCACAACTCGGTTTCGAGGGCCATGCTCGACTCAAAAAGTGGAGAATTTAATCGATAGACTTTGCACAAACAAAAAATATTTTGTATATTTCGGACTGATAAGGGATGTTTAGAGCCGCCTGTAAGACGGTTTTGTCTGTGCAACAATCTGATATACAGATGATTGCCCATGCAAAGTCGTGAAATTCTGCGGTTTGACAAAAACTCCATTATTAACACAAAAACAACTAAAAACGCTAATAGAGAGAAATTTTTAAGAAAAAACTA
>JAFWBN010000204.1 GCA_017507075.1 Alistipes sp.
CCTTTGTTGGAGTGAAGGGTAGCGGCAGGAAATGTGCCGCTATCACGACAAATTCACGACAAATTATTTGGGATTATAACCTTCAGAAAACCCTTCAAACACTCAATCTCTAACGGAAACTCGGCACCCTGTTGTCCGTCCATATCTGTAAGGGGGGATAGAGGTGAGGTAATGTGTAGTTTTGAGGAGCGAATATGGATAATATCATGATTTTCCTTACCTGAGATGAGGAGTTTGATTGCTGCCCATGCACCTTCAAGGGTTGTACACTTTCGCATAATCATACAGTCAAGCAATCCATCTTTGATTGAGGCTGTACGAGCTATTGGAAATCAACCTGCTGTCTCTCCATTAAAGATAAGGGTTATCATGCTGTTTACATCTATAGTACCGCCATCATGGAGGATATGAATTGGTATATACTCTCGGTTATGCAGCTCTTTTGAGCCTTCGATGATATATGCAGCCTTACCTATGCGGTTTTTAATCTCCTGAGGAGTATGCTGAGAGGTGGTAGTAAACATGCCGAAGCTCAGAATATTGACAAAATAGAGTCCGTTAACTCTACCGCAATCGATATTTTGAATCTTTCCGCCTATAATTTGTCGTGCCGCCTCAACAGGTCGAGAGCTTATGCCTAAAGCCCCTGCAAAGTCGTTTGCCGTACCTGTAGGGATTATACCTAACGGTAGGTTAAGACCTTTTGCTGTCATTGCATTGACAACATAATTTATCGTGCCATCGCCACCACAAACCACTACAAACTCAAAATCCTGTGGTTCGTCATCAAAAGGATTTTGACCAAAGCGCAACAACTTCGAGCATGGAGTATATCCGGCAGTGAAGAACACCTCCTCAATATCATCCATTTTTCGGCGAATTTTACCTTTACCCGCCTTGGTATTGTACAATATCAATACTCGTCTATCCATACTCATTTAGATATTGTTTTAAGTGTCGAAAAAGTTTTATACCCCTCCTTGTCAGCTATAATAAAGTAGGCCTCAACGCCCTTATCTTTAAGGCTCTGGGCAAGGGCCACAGCGCGCTCTTCCCCCATAGCCATAAACATTGTTGCCATAGCATCTGCCACGACACAACGCTCTGTGATAACTGTTGCAGATAGTAGTGAAGAGGAGGTACTTTTACCCGTTTTAGGGTCTATTGTGTGTGTAATTCTATTGCCTTGATTATCAATATGATAACGGCGATAGTTACCAGAAGTAGCAAGCGCGCGATTTGAGATTTCGACAACAGAGTGTTGATACTCTCCTGGGGTCTGATTTCCCTCAAATGGGGTATCTACACCCACTCTCCACTCACTATTTAGAGGGTTTTTTCCTGCGGCACGAATCTCTCCGCCAATCTCAACGATATAGTTACAACAGCCCATTGCTTCAAGGCGGTCTGCAAGCATATCTACCGTATATCCCTTAGCCAAAGAGTTCAAATCAAACTGCACGCGACTATCTTCCTTTATCACCCTATTGCCGTTAATTCTAAATCGGTCAAATCCGACAAACTGCAACAAAGAGTCGATATTTGGATGTTCGATTCTTCCCTTTGCCACAAACCCATAAGCCTCGGTAAGGGGTTTTACGGTTATATCATATGCGCCACCACTCAAGCGGTGCATATCGGCTGCAACGGCCATATTTCTAAGCAAATGAATATCCAATGTATCACATCTGTTATCATTTACGGCACTTATTAACGAATTTGGGTTAAATATTGACATTGAGGACTTTGCAACACTATCAATATGCATCGCCTGACTATATATGTCGCTTTGTGAGGCAGAAGTCTGTGCCACAATTCTAAAAGTTGTACCCAGCATATAACCCTCGACTGTAACATATCTCTCTTTAGGAGTGCATCCTACAGAAAGCAGTGTTACAATCAATGTCGCAAATATCGCTTTTATAAAAAACACCATCAAAATCTAATCGTTATTCTTTAGGCAAAGTTACACTTTACACGCCAAAAAAACAAAAATTACGGCAATGAGAAGTATCGAAATACAACCATTGCCGTAGTTTATTAGTGAAACTCTAAGGCTGTTTAGAACTTAATAACTTCGTCCAATCCCAGCTCCTTATAGTGTGCTTGCAGCTCCTCATTACGGTCAGACAATATAAGTAGCTTATCTCCCAGATGCAACTCCGTACCACCCTGAGGGACAAAGTAGTCCCCATCTCGGCAGACCATAATTACAAGTGTGTGGTCGGGCAGTGCAATGCTCTTAAGGGTATTTCCGGAAGATAGCATCTGCTCATTTACATCCACCTCGGTAAATGCTGACTTCATACGATCTTGGAAGGCATCGCCAAAAGAGCTCTCTCTTTCGGTCTTTGCCACACCGAGAGTATTTGCCATACCGCTGACGGTAGTTCCCTGCAAGACAAGAGAGACAACTGTTACCAGAAAAACCACATTGAAGATAAGGTCTGCATTTGGCACACTATCAACCAAAGGATATGTTGCAAAGATGATTGGCACTGCGCCTCGAAGGCCTACCCATGAGACATAGAATCGTGCCTTCTTAGAGAACTTTCTAAATGGCAACATACACACATGTACTGCTACAGGTCGAGCCACAAAGGTCATAAATAGTGCTACACAGAGTGCTAAAATAAGCACCTGAGGCTGAATTAACGCCCTGCTATCTACAAGTAGGCCCAGCATAATGAACATGATAATCTGCACAAGCCATGTAACACCATCAAAGAAGGAGACAACGGTACGCTTATGCACAATCTTTCTATTTCCCACAACAAGACCCGCTATATATACGGCAAGATAACCGTTTCCATAGAGCAGAGTAGTAACAGAGAAGGTCAGAAAAACAAAGGCAAGTAGCAGCACAGAGTATAGCGAAGGGTTGCTGATATTTATCTTATTTATCGTCCAAACCGCAGCCCTACCGAAACCGTAACCAGCTACAGCTCCTACAAACATCTGCACAACAAACAGCACAACACTCGCACCTGCGCCAACACTCTCTTTATTCGGAGAGAGCATGCCTACAAGCAGCACAACAAGGATATATGCCACAGGGTCATTAGAGCCGCTCTCAAGCTCAAGAAGTGGTCTGAGATTCTCTTTCAGACCCTGTTTTTTTGTTCTAAGAATCGAAAATACCGAAGCAGAGTCAGTCGAAGACATTGTAGCAGCAAGCAACAGTGCAAGTGGGAAGGTTAGCTCTATACCCAACAATGGCGAGAGGAAATAGACAAAACTTCCCAAAATCACAGCTGTCATCAATACGCCTGCCGTAGCAAGCACCACACCCGGAACTACAATAGGTTTTATCTCTGACAATTTAGTATCCATACCACCCGAAAAGAGTATAATACTAAGTGCTATCATACCGATAAATTGTGTCAACTCAGGAGAGTTAAACGAGAGCATATCGTATCCAAAGAAGACACCCACCGCCAAAAACAGCAGCAACGCCGGTGCTCCAAGACGATACGCAAGTTTACCTGCCAATACTGCCACAAAGAGCAGCACTGCACCTATCAACAGAAAATTTTCGGTATTTACTTCCATCTTTGTTACTAAGAACTATTACTAATTATTACTCAGCACTGTTACAGGGCAAAGTTCTCTGTACTCCAACTCAGCATACTCAAAAGCCTGCACAGCAGCAAAACTATTATCCGGCAGAGATACAACCATTACGCTGAGTGCCGAAACCTCGCAAACAGGGATTGCAAGCAATGCCTTATAATCCTTGCTGCCTATTGCAGAGATTACCTCAGAGCGACGAGAGCGGTCAAATGCAAGTATCTTGCTACTTAAAAACGCTCCCTTTGCCTTGTGATATGGCTCTCCCTTGCTGGTTATTCTGCCAAGCAACCAAATACCTCCAATAATGGCAATGGCAAGGCCTACAAGAACAACTGAAGAGTTTATATCGTCATACTGACTGCCCTTCAGAGCAAACATGCTAATCAGCGGCAGAGCCACTCCAATCAAAATCATTACAAACGGCATCACCAAACTTTTACGGCGTGCCACAATATTATCGCACGAAGCATAGAGTGCTTCGTAAAACTTTATCTTATTCATCTTTATTGTTTTTATGTGTTAGAAAAATGTGAAAATCTTCACTTTTAGCGAAGTTTTAGAGGGAGGTCAAAAAAAAACATACCTCTTAATTTCACACCATCAACACCTCATACAGCAAAGTGCGTACAAATAGTAGTCCACAGCCCTGCTGCCAAACAGATGATAAAGATTGTTATAATTTACACAATAGAGAGAATTTGATTGCGTCGAAATGTGGCACAAAACGGCACTATGGCTACGCAGTGTATTACCCTTAGCCGCCGATACTGTACTCTGATATGCCGGAATAGAGATAGAGTGTGTGCGCTCTGCAGAATCGTTGCTACGATGTGAACACTCCAACTGCTGCAAATAGCGATTAGACAACTCATCAACTGTCTGAATATCTGCGCTATAAGCCTGCAACTGACTCCCATACCCAAAGGCAAAGGAGTAGAGCAGAGTAACGAGTATTGCCAAAATTCTGTGCATAACTCTGCAAAGATACACTTTAACGACCAAAAAAACAAAATAAATTTCAAACAGCTAAAAATCTCCTACTCGTTTATCATTGTCGCTATTGTGGAGTCGATATAGTGCTGAATATCTGCTTTGAGGCGTTTATAGAGTGGGCAGGAGGTGTAATTTTCGTTATCAAGAAGTACATCTTTGATATTTCTCAAAGTGTTTGTATAGTTGCTCATCTCGTTTTTCAAAGCTACACCCTCTTTTGACGAGGCTACGATTCTGGCAAGCGACATCTGTCTAAGTTTTTCACACACATCGTGCAAAACAACCATAACAACATTGTCCATAAGCGTATGACCATGCATAAAGAGATATGTAAGCTCAGGCTCCACACCCTTACTTCGCAGATATTTATCAAATTCAGGAATATACTCTACAAGTTCAGGATGTTCTGTCCTCAGGCTCTGCTCCCGACGCTGAACTTGACGCGCCAGCCACTCTATTGTACCCTGACCGTTGTTGTCAATATCTAAGTAGTTTAATTTTACAGTAGCCTTAAAATCCACAAGCGTAAAGACATCCTCTATATGACGACTTGCAGAGAGAACATACCAGATAAATAGTGGATAGATTGTCCTCGAATAGTCTGCCATAAACTGCTCGAAAGAGAAGATTCGGGTGTCGTTTTTTGTAGCCTTTACGCAGACATTATGCAGTGAAGGGGCATAACAGAGGTAGTTCTCTGTGGCATAAGCGTATGTGTGGAACATATACGGATGCTCTGTGATAAGTTTTGATTGTTCATTTTCACCCGCAAGCAGATAATCAAAATCCGAATCCATACATAGTAGCAGCGTTTGACTCGCCTTATCTGCATTGTTTACCAAAATCTTTTTACCCTTAGGTAAATCCTCTCTTGTAGGAACAGATATTTCAAAGCGCAGGTATGGATTTGTAAAGTGGTCGAAGATTCCGCGCCAAAAAGCTACATCTTCATACCCCTCAACAAAAACTCTGACTAACTTTTTGCCATCATTTTCCCGCAATGGTTGTGGCAGAGTTGCAAGGTCTATCTTCCCTGTATGAAGGGCACGAGAACGCATCTTTTCTATCATCCGTTCCTGCCTTTTTGCACTATTTTCCTCCCTTTTACCCATCTGTTTTTCAATTTCGACATAACAAATGTAGTTCAATATCTTCAAATCTGCAAAATAATGATTACTTTTGCACCGTTAATGTGAAACATTAAGAGAGTATGGCCGATTGGAAAGAGAGACTTGGAGTGGTATATTCCACAAATCCGGATTTCAAATACGATAACGGGGAGCAGGAAGAGGAGCAGACCCTACCAAAAAACAGACAAAAGTTGCGTGTATGGCGCGACACTCACGGCAGAGCAGGCAAAACTGCCACCGTGGTAAGGGGCTTTATTGGCAGCAGTGCCGACCTTGAGGAGCTTGGCAAGAGCTTGAAACGAAAAATCGGTGTCGGTGGCTCAGTTAAAGATGGTGAGATAATTATCCAGGGTGAAAACCGCGACAGAGTTCTGCAAATCCTGCTTGACGAGGGTTACACACTATCTAAAAAGGTTTAGTGATGAAAAATTTAGTGAAATACTCTCTACTTGTGGTAGCACTTCTCTGTTTTGCTGAGGGCTTTGCTCAAAGAGCAACTCGCAAAGAGTTATTGCAGAAGGTTATAGAATTAGGCGAAAAAGTTGAGAGGCTTGAAAAAGAGGTATCAAAAAGAGTCGTTACCTCAAAACCTATAGACCCTACTTGGGATAAGTGGCAGGATGTGAGGTATAACTACGGATTTAATACCTCCGAGCAACCCATATTCAACACCATCGAGGGTGTGCTGGAGAGCAATACCATGCTCTCAGTGCGCGGCGGCAAGGGTCGTTGGAACAATAACACCGACAAGCCATACACGACTTTTGTGGATGGCGGGCATCTTTTTGAGGGGTGGAACGGCAGTGAAACCTGCCGCCTGACTATGCTTATCGGTAAGCAGGCCTCTGATATAGCCTGCATACAGGTCTATTCTCCGAAGGGGCTTTACAAGCAAAAACGCCACTTTGGTTGGGTTAAACTTGGCTCGGATGATGCTCGCGAAGGTGTAGATTTTGGTCGCCGTTGGGCAATATCTTTTGTGCCGTTTACTTTGGCAGGCTTTGAGAAGAGTCCGACAACAACATTTTACCACAACAGCCAATTAGAATCCACTGCTGTACCTATTGGCACACTCTATTACGACACAAGCGTAGGCAAGATTGGTTGCTATACAGCGGATGGGTGGAAATACATAAAATTTGAATAGTGAAGTTTTTTAAGCACATACTCACGCTGTTTGCCACACTATATTTTTGTGGCTCTCTCTCCGCGCAATACTATTCGTGGGGTGCAGATGCCGAGAATCTGTCGTGGCGCAAAATCAAGGGAAATAAGGTATCTGTTATCTTCCCCGACACGGCAACTATGCTCGGCTACCGCATGATGCACTATGTAAAGGCTGTGCAGCCGACAATAGATTTCGGCTTTAGGTTTGGTGCCATGGATATTCCATTTGTAATCCACCCCGAAAATAGCGTCTCAAACGGTCTTGTTATGTGGCTGCCTAAGCGTGTGGAGATTCTATCCTCGCCCTCTATTGAGAGCTACTCAATGCCGTGGCTCAAGCAGCTTGCAGCACATGAGTATCGTCATGCTGTGCAGTACAACAACCTCAACCACGGTTGGGTAAAGGTATTTAGCTACATTTTAGGTCAGCAAAGCTCTACAATAGGTCTGCTTTTTATGCCTCTATGGGCTTTGGAGGGTGATGCAGTGATTTCAGAGACCTCCTACTCGTCATTTGGTAGGGCACTGCAGCCATCCTTTACAATAGATTTTAGAGCAAGGGGACTTGATGTTTTAGCTCGCAAAAACTTAGACAAGTGGTTCTGCGGCTCATACAAGGAGCATATTCCCGACCACTATCTATTTGGATATCAGCTTACTGCCTTTGCAAATACGAAGTACAACGAAAATGTTTGGGATAAGGTTGTCAACTACTCTGTACGCAACCCTTATGTTATACTTGCCAACTATGTAGCCCTCAGAAAGTTCTACAAGACAGATGCTACGCAGCTAACTAAAGAGGCATTTACGGATCTAAACAACTTTTGGGCTACCCTTCCTGAGGTATCCGACTCTGCAATACCCATACCAACCCCTAAACAGCGCAGTTTTACATCTTATCGCTATCCTATGCACTTCGGGCAGCGAAGTATCATCTCTGTAAAGAAGGATCTTGACACCCCAACAACACTTGTCAGGACAAATATGGAGACAGGAGAGGAGGAGAAGTTGTGTCGCATAGGCAGACTCTCCACGCGCCCAATTATGCAGGAGAACAGAATTTGGTGGACTGAGTATCGTCGCTCACTGCTATTCCAACAAAGGGTCGGCTCACGCCTCTGTTACATGGACTTAGGCACAAACAGCCCAAAAACCGTTCATAAACATCGTAGCGCGCTATATCCTACTGCTATAGACGACAAAAAAGATATTGCATGGGTAGAGTATCGCCCTGAGGGTATATACTCTGTAGTTGTGGGTGGTACAAAGTCAAAGAGAGAGATTGTTCGTTTCCCTATAGGCACAGAGATTCACTCTTTGGCTTATGATAATCTGACTGATAAATTCTATTTCATCGCCACGGCAGATGATGGCATGTGGATTGGCAGCGTAGATATAACAGGCAAGACAGAGAGTGTTACAGAGCCTGCTTTTATCACCATATCCGACCTTAGGGCAAAGGATGGAATACTCTATTTCGGGTCAATAGAGTCCGGAAAAGACGAGGCTCACGCCATAGATATTGCCACTAAAAAGGAGTATCGTATCTCCACATCAAAATATGGCTCTTTCTCCCCATCTCCGACATTTGACAACAGGGTTGTCATGACAACATACAACAAAAACGGATATCAACTCTCTATACAAAACTTTGACAAAGAGAAGTTACATAGCGTTACCCGTTCAAAACTGCCTCAGAATATCGTCAACCCTCCACGCAAAGAGTGGAAGACCATAAATCTTGATACTGTGAGGTTCACAGCGGCAGACTCGGCTCAGATGTTTGCAAACAACCGTGCGCGAAGATACTCGAAGATATCGCACATGTTTAATGTCCACTCCTGGGCTCCTGCATCTTACGACCCTTTTAGCCTTGTAGAGGAGGGTCAGATGAACTTCAACCTCGGAGCGACAGTAATGTCCCAGAGTCTGCTCTCAAATACAGAAGGCTTTGCAACATGGGGTTGGAATCAGAGCGATGGACACTTTTTTAAGGGTACACTGCGCTACTACGGATTGGGTGTCAATATATCTGTCAGTGGCTCTTATGGCGGTAAACAACAGATGTACACCGCATATACCTACCAGAAAAACGAAGAGAGTGGACAATATGAGATTGTTTTCCCTGATGCGCCCGTTGAAAAACGATACTACAGCATTGGTGCAAAACTCTCCTTGCCCCTATACTTTGAGCGTGGTTATCACTCCAGAATATTGCTTCTCAGCGGCTCCTGGAACTACTCAAACGGTCTTGTTGCAAAGCTTGACAAACTCACAATCGAAGGTGGTAAGATAAGCAACCTCGCAACTATAGGCTACTCTGAGGGTCTGCACCTTCTACAAGCAGGAGTAACCTTCCAAGACCAAGTCTCTTTGGCGCATAAAGATTTTCTGCCACGCTTTGGATATACAATATCAGCAAACTACGCCTTCAACCCTGCGAACTCCGATTTTGGACGGCTTATTTCGCTCTATGGCAAGTTATACCTACCAGGCTTTGCCTGCCACAACTCGTTTAATGTTGCGGCACTATACCAAAATAGCATAGGCGGCTTTGAGTCCAAATTGCTCGCCTCAAACTTCTCTTTCCACTCGGCAGGTCTGATACCTCACGGATTTCACCTTGCAGAGATTGGTAATCGTAACTATTTGGCACTCGCTACAGCATATCAATTGCCTGTATGGTATCCGGATGGAGGTATAAGCTCATTGATATATTTCAAAAGAGTGCGATTAAACCTCGGTTTTGACTATGCATCATTTGATAAACAGCAATTTATTGCCTATCCAAACCTGGACAAGGTAAACCTTATAGACCGCAGAGAGCACCTCTTCTCATACGGAGGAGATATAACACTTGATATAAATTTGCTCCGTATGCCTGCTTCAGCCATAACATCTGTAACACTTTCACTCTACAAGCCTCATGGCAAGAAGGGTGTTTGGGTATCGGCAGGCGTAGGTCTCCCATTTTAGTAACAGTTGATTTACAGCAAATATGGCAAAAAAGAGAATTGACAAGAACAAAAACAAAAAAATCGTCCGTTGGTTGTGGGCTATAGCACTAACACCTATCTGCGTTGCAGTAGTGGTATTGTTTCTGACAGCTATAGGTACTTTTGGCAGAATACCATCCTTTGAGGAGCTTGAAAATCCAAAGAGTAACTTAGCCACAGAGATATATTCAGACAGTGGCAAAATTATAGGAAGTTTCTTTGTGCAAAACCGCTCCTATGTGCAGTATGCCGACCTATTTCCTCAAGATTCAACGGCTATATACACCATTGGAGATGAAAAACTACCTCCTCTGGCCGCTGCACTTATAGCTGTGGAGGATGCGAGATTTTATGACCACTCAGGAATCGATTTCCGCTCCCTTGCCCGTGTAGGAGTAAAGACCGTTCTCCTCGGCATGAAACAGGGTGGCGGAAGTACAATAACACAGCAGCTTGCAAAGAACCTCTTCCCAAGAAACACATCCTCAAATGATGGCAAGATAGCCCGCACAATGAGGCTTGTGGGCAACAAACTCAAAGAGTGGATTACAGCCATAAAACTTGAGTATAACTACACCAAAGAGGAGATTGTTGCCATGTATCTGAACGCTGTTGAGTATGGTTCAAACTCATACGGTATAAAATCGGCAGCAGCAACCTTCTTTGGCAAGACTCCTGCAGAGCTTAACCTTCAGGAGGCAGCTATGCTTGTAGGTGTTGTAAATGCTCCGACAAGATACTCCCCTATTCGCAACCCTGAAAATGCTCTGCGTCGTAGAAACCTTGTCTTAAGTAGAATTTGCAGTACAGGTGCGATAAGCCGTGCCGAGTGCGACTCTATCTCCGCCCTGCCTATAACACTGAACTATCGTCCTGTATCTCACAACTACGGTGAGGCTACATATTTCCGTGAGATGTTGCGCCTTGTTATGACGGCAAAAGAGCCTAAGCGTCGCAACTATTACACAGAATGGGACTATGAGCAGGCTCTAAAGCAGTACAACGAGAATCCGCTCTATGGTTGGTGTCATAAAAATCACAAAGCTGATGGCACTGAGTATAACATATACCGCGATGGACTGAAGATTTACACCACCATAAACGCCACAATGCAGCACTATGCCGAAGCTGCCCTCTTTAAGCAGCTGCAGACTGTTATTCAGCCGGCAATGGATAAGCAGATACGCGAGACTAAGGTGTTATTCAATGACTCCTCAACCGAGGAGATTGAGACAATAATCCGCCGAGCAATGCGCAACTCTGACCGTTTCCGAAACATGAAAAAAGATGGTGTTTCAGAGAAGGAGATTTTTGCCTCATTTGATAAAAAGTGTCGCATGAAGGTATTTACCTTTAATGGAGAGAGAGATACTCTGCTCACTCCTCGAGACTCTATTTTGCACCACAAAAAAATCATGCGCGCATCATTTGTTGCCATGGAGCCTCAAACAGGTCATGTGAAGGCGTATGTGGGAGGCCCATCGTTCCAATATTTCAAGTATGACATGGCAAAACAGGGTAAACGCCAAATTGGTTCTACCGTAAAACCATTTATATACACCTTTGCTATTGACCATTTGGGCATGAATCCATGTACATTAGTGCCAAATCTGCCTGTAACAATAGAGACAACCGTGGGTACTGCATGGTCTCCGAAAGAGGCAGGAAATGTTGAGTATGACGGTGTACTACACCCTTTGAAATGGGGTCTTGCACTTAGTAGAAACAACTACTCAGCGTGGATTATGAAGCAGGCAAAGCAGCCTGAGGCGGTTGCTGACTTTATCCACAACATGGGTATTGACGGATTTATAGACCCTGTATATGCGATATGTTTAGGTACTTTTGAGAGCAATGTATTTGAGATGGTTGGAGCATACTCTACATTTGCAAATGAGGGTGTACATAATACCCCACTCTTTGTAACACATATTGAGGACCGTCAGGGCAACCTTATATCAAGTTTCTCTTCCACATCTCAGGATGCTGTAAGCAAGCAGACTGCCTACACAATGATTACGATGCTCAAAAATGTTATCACAAACGGTACAGGTCGCCGTATGGGCTGGCAGTTTGGTCTTAGTGATGTGGAGATTGCAGGTAAAACGGGAACATCAAATGACAACCGCGATGCTTGGTTTATGTGTATCACACCAAAACTCGTTGCCGGAGCTTGGGTAGGTGGAGAGGACCAGCAGATACATCTTAAACGCCGTGGAGAGGGTTCTGTAATGGCTCTACCTATTGTCGGAGACTTTTTGACAAGGGTATATAACGACCCGAACAGTAAGATAAGCCGCGAGGATACTTTCCCTCGCCCTGCTCTGTGGAAAGAGGAGATTTGCGATGACAATGTAGAGCAGAAAGAGCTTGAAGATGAATTTTTTGAATAAAAATATACAGATATTATGAAAATTGCAGTTGTAGGCGCAAGTGGCGCGGTAGGACAAGAGTTTCTGAGAATACTCGAAGAGCATAATTTCCCTTGTGATGAGCTTCTACTATTTGGTAGCGCAAGAAGTGCGGGACAAAAAAGGGTATTTCGTGGCAAGGAGATAGAGATAAAACTATTACAACACAATGACGACTTTAAGGGCGTTGATATTGCCCTTGTCTCGGCTGGAGGCAGTGTGTCAAAAGAGTTTGCGCAGACAATTACAAAGCACGGAACGCTGATGATTGACAATTCAAGCTGTTTCCGTATGGATAGCGATGTGCCGCTTGTTGTTCCTGAGGTAAATGCAGAGGATGCTCTCAATGCTCCCCGCAGAATTATCGCCAACCCAAACTGTACAACTATACAGATGGTTGTAGCCCTTGCCGCTCTTGAGAAGGTGGCACACATCCGTCGTGTTCGCGTTGCAACATACCAGAGCGCAAGTGGTGCAGGGGCAACTGCTATGGCAGAGCTTGAGGCTCAACATGCATCTATAGCCGAAGGCAAAGAGCCAACGGTTGAAAAATTCGCTTATCAGTTGGCTTTCAATGTAATTCCCCACATCGACACCTTTACAGATAACGGCTACACAAAAGAGGAGATGAAGATGTATAACGAGACTCGCAAAATCATGCACTCCGATATAAAAGTGTCCGCTACATGTGTGCGTGTGCCCGTTATGCGCGCCCACTCAGAGGCTATTTGGGTCGAGTTTGAGCGTCCTGTAACAGTATCCGAGGCTCGCGAGGCTTTTGAGGCGGCTGAGGGTGTTGTTGTAATGGATAATCCGACAGAAAAAGAGTATCCTATGCCGCTCTTTATTGCCCATAAAGAGCCTGTCTATGTAGGTCGTATCCGAGAGGATGTAACAGATGAAAACTGTCTTACTTTCTGGTGTGTTGCAGACCAAATCAAAAAGGGTGCAGCCTTAAATGCTGTTCAGATTGCCGAGTGGCTGATAGCGCACAAAAAATAACCGTATCGCCACAATAAAGATTTTGCAAATTCGTTAAATCTTTTGTAACTTTGCGCGATTATCCATGCGGGCGTACGCGCGTAACCCTTTTGAGATGAAAAAAATTATAGTAAATTTAGTTATCGTAGCTGCCACAGCAGCAATGCTTTTCTCTTGTTCGGGATTGAGCCAAATCGCAAAGAGTGGCGACCCTGAGCTTATGTACACTACTGCTATGCGTCTGTACAAGGCTGAGAAGTGGACCAGAGCAAGTGATCTGTTTGACGCTTGTAAGGGTTACTATGTAGGCTCTGAGAGAGAGGACAGTATATCTTTCTTCTCGGCAAGAAGTAAGTTCAAAAATCGTGATTATCACGAGTCTTCTACCGAACTTGACGAGTTCCGTAGAAAATTTGGTCGCTCAGTATTTATCGAGGATGCTGAGGGTATGTATGCTATGTGTCAATATTACATCTCTCCGGGTCCTACACGCGACCAGACTATGACCGCGCAGGCAATTGTCTCTTTGACAAACTTTATCGAGCGTTATCCTAAGTCCTCCAGAGTTCCCGCTTTCCAGGATATTATTGAGGAGCTGACACTTCGTTTGCATGACAAGAACTTCCTAAACGCCTACACATACTTCAAAATTCAGAAGTACAAGTCTGCTGTTGTAGCCTTCAAGAATGCTTTGAAGAATTACGACAACACTGCTCATAGGGAGGAGATAATGTACTATATCGTAGTCTCAAACTACCGTCTTGCTCATAACTCAGTTATCGAGAAGCAGGCAGATCGTTACCTTGCCATGCTCGACTCATACTACTCTTTTATCGAGGAGTTCCCTGAGTCTAAGCATGTAAAAGAGCTTAATCGCTACTTCAACGAGGCTAAAGACTACATAGACAAAAATAAAGATAATACAGAAAATTCAGAACAACAATAAGAAATTCAAAACCGTTTCAAAATGGAAATCAAGAAAAACATTCCCAACAACACGGTAACCCGCAAACTCTCAGATTTTGATGCACAGACAGGTAATGTCTATAAGAGCATCAATGTAATTGCTCGTCGTGCAAATCAGATTTCAGCAGAGCTTAAGCAGGAGCTTAACAAGAAACTTGCCGATTTTGCAACCTCTGCCTCTACAGCTGATACTATGGAGGAGACTTTTGAGAATCGTGAGCAGATTGAAATCTCTCGCTACTACGAGCGATTGCCAAAGCCAGCAATCATTGCAACCGAGGAGTTCCTTGATGGCGAGGTTTACTACCGCGACTCAGAGAAGTAGCATTATGTTACAGGGCAAACACATACTTTTAGGTGTTACGGGCAGCATAGCAGCTTATAAAGCGGCTGTGCTGTGTCGTCTGTTGCGTGGTGCTGGGGCTGAGGTCAAGGTTATTATGACCGACACTGCTAAGCAGTTTATCACCCCACTTACAATGGCAACACTCTCAAAACATCCTGTGCTTGTAGAGTTCTTTAACCCCGAAAACGGAGAGTGGAATTCACACATCAGCTTAGGCGAGTGGGCAGATTGTTATCTTATCGCTCCTGCTACAGCCAATACTATTGCCAAGATGGCAACAGGCGTGGCAGATAATCTGTTGCTGACAACCTACCTATCGGCTCGCTGCAAAACCATTATCGCACCTGCTATGGATTGCGATATGTTTGCCCATGTTACCACACAGACAAATCTTAAGACACTCCTTGCTCATGGAGTAGTTATCGCAGACTCCCCTGCAGGAGAGCTTGCCAGCGGACTTATGGGAAAAGGTCGCATGGCAGAGCCGGAGCAGATTCTGGAGTTAGTTATCAGCACTCTCAACGCTGAAAAAAAAAAGAGTCTTCAAGGTAAGCACTTCCTTGTAACGGCAGGTGCTACAATAGAGGCCATTGATCCGGTGAGGTATATCACAAACCACTCCACCGGAAAGATGGGTTATGCCATTGCCGGTCAGTTAGCCAAAAGAGGTGCAAAAGTAACCCTTGTAACGGGCAGAACAAACCTTGACACACCAAAAGGCGTTGACAGAGTAGATATTCTCTCTGCCGAGCAGATGTACCAAGCGGCAGTTGAGGCCTTCAAAAGTGCAGACGGAGCTATCATGTGTGCCGCTGTTGCCGATTACACACCGGCAAGTGTGGCAGAGCATAAAATCAAGAAGTCGGATGACGATATGGCAATAAAGCTTGTCAGAACACGGGATATTGCCGCAGCTTTAGGCTCTCAAAAAGAGAATCGCATACTTGTCGGTTTTGCTCTTGAGAGCGACTCAGGCGTAGAGAGTGCAGTAAGTAAGTTGCAGAGAAAAAATCTCGATTTTATAGTTCTCAACTCGCTGACAGACAAAGGTGCCGGCTTTGGAGTGGATACAAACAAGGTAACTTTTATAGACAAAAACAGCAAAGAGTCTCTGCCGCTGATGAGCAAAGCTGAAGTTGCCGAAAAAATCGTTGATAAAATCGAGAGCCTATGTTAGTCAACCTCAGTGTCGAAAATTATGCACTTATAGACTCTTTAGAGGTCGATTTTGATTCCCGCCTCAACATTATTACAGGAGAGACAGGTGCCGGAAAGAGTATTCTTTTGGGTGCGCTATCTCTACTCTTGGGTGCAAGAAATGAGGGTGCTGCAATAAAAGATAGCTCCCGAAACTGTGTTGTAGAGGCGCAATTCGACATCAAAGGTCTTTGTCTTGAGCAACTTTTCGAACAGGAAGATATTGACTATGAGGATGTTATAACAATTCGCAGAATAATTACCCCAAGTGGTAAAAGTCGTGCATATATCGGCGACCAGCCTGTGCAACTAACAACACTGAAGGCTATTGCTGACCGCATTATAGATATACACTCTCAACATCGCAACCTGATACTCTCCTCAGAGCAGTTTAGAGAAGAGGCTCTTGATACAATAGCCAACTGTACGGCTTTGCGCAGAGAGTTCAACAGTGCTTACGCCGCTCTAAATGCAGCAAAATCGGCTCTTGCGGAGGCTGAAAAGGAGATTTCTGCCTCTCGTAAAGAGGAGGAGTGGCTCAGACATCAAGTTGCAGAGCTTAAGGCTGCCCACCTCAAAGAGGATGAGGAGAGGGAACTTGAGACAGAGCTTGCCGCACTTTCAAATACCGAGGCTATTACAGAAGCCTACGGCTCTCTGCACCTCGCCCTAACAGACGAGCATACAGGCATTTTGCCACAGATTGCCGAGAGACTAAAGGCTCTAAAATCTCTCTCAGAGTATTATCCCGACGCAAAGCAGGCCTCTGAGCGTCTTGCCTCTGTATTGATTGAGTTACAGGACCTTGATATGGCAGCCGAGACTACTCTTGAGAAGAGTGACGCAGACCCTGAGCGACTTGACGCTATCAACGCCCGACTGCAAACCCTCTACAACCTCAAGCTCAAGCACCATGCACAAAGCATCACTGAGTTGATAGCTATCTTCAACCGTTATTCCGAGCAACTCAGCGGTATAGATAATGCCGACAGTAGAATCCTTCATCTCAAAGAGGAGGTTGAGAGCAAATACAACACCGCCCTAAGCATTGCCCAGAGTATTGCTAAAGCCCATGCAGCTGCAGCAAAAGATTTTGAACACTCTGTTGATGCTATCCTAAGCAAAGTAGGCATGCCTGACGCTAAATTCAAGGTTGGAATAACCGATATTCCGCTCTGCAGCACAGGCATCGAGACTATAGACTTCCTATTTACAGCCAATAGTGGCATTGCTCCACGCCAGATTGACAAAATTGCCTCCGGAGGTGAGCTTTCACGAGTGATGTTAGCTCTAAAGGCTATTTTGGCAAGGCAGCTTATGTTGCCTACAATAATCTTCGACGAGATTGACACAGGTGTTTCGGGTCGAGTGGCAAATGCTGTTGGAGAGGTTATTGCCACACTTGCTGAGAGTATGCAGATTATAAACATAACCCATCTGCCTCAAGTTGCATCAAAGGGCAACAAACACTTCCTCGTCTATAAGGATAACAGCGTAACAAATATGCGCCTCTTGGAGCATGATGAGCGCACTGTAGAGATTGCAAAGATGCTCTCTGGCGATATAGTTACCGATGCTGCTCTTAAACAGGCTCAAATTCTTCTTGGGCAATGAGACAATGGGTAACATATCTTTGCGCACTTGTAATTCTTACATCTTGCCTGTCCCAAAGAGATGAAAACCATCATCTTACGCCATATTACACCCCTAAATATGCAGAGTCGTTTTCAATCAGCATAGACTCTTTGAACAGAAAAATCCTTACCATAATCAACCCATACCAAAGCAGTAAGCCGTTTGAAGAGCAAGTATATCTGCTTGAGAAGGGACAAAACTCTCCAACAGATGCTACAGCCGTAAAACTCCCTGCAAAAAGGGTTGCTGTACTCTCCTCAAGTCATGTAGCCATGTTGGATGCCGTAGGAGTTGCTGACAGAGTTGTCGGAGTGTCGGGTCTGAGATTTATCACCAATCCTAAAGTAAAGAGTTCTGCCGTAGAGATTGGATATGACTCTATGCTTGATTTTGAGACTCTAAAGGCTATAGGCACAGATGTTATACTACTATATGGTCTATACGGTGAGGATAGTGCAACAACAGCAAAGCTAAAACAACTCGGCATACCTTATATATATATAGGGGACTATATAGAGCCATCTCCGCTTGCAAAGGCCGAGTGGGTTGTAGCTCTTGCTGCACTATGTGGAGTACAAGAGAGAGGTATTGACTATTTTACTGCCTTAGAATCACGATACAATGCCCTTAAAGAGGTTGCAAAAAGCTACAATTCTCGACCTAAGGTTATGCTTAATACTCCATATCGTGATACTTGGTTTATGCCATCTGTCGAAAGCTATGCCGTACAACTTATTTCCGACGCGGGTGGTGAGTATATATACCCACAGAACAGCAGTGCCGAGTCTCTACCAATATCCCTTGAGGAGGCTCTGATGTTGGCATCAAAGGCTGATGTTTGGATAAATGTAGGACAAACAGCATCGCTCAAAGAGTTAAAAAAGTCTAATCCGAAGTTTGCAAACATCCCCGCCGTACTCTCTAAAAGAGTATATAATAACACAAAGCGCACCACAGCAGCAGGCGGTAGCGACTTTTGGGAGTCGGGTGCTGTAAATCCGGATATTGTACTACAAGATATGATTAGACTGCTGCACACCGTCTGTCCAACAGACTCTCTATACTACTACAAAAGGCTCGAATAATGAAAAACAGGGTAACACTGCTATTTATACTGCTATTATTGCTCACCGCAACTCTCTTCCTATGCGACATTGCCGTAGGAAGCGTCTCAATATCTATCAAAGATATTCTGAGCGTCTTTTGCGGC
>JAFWBN010000205.1 GCA_017507075.1 Alistipes sp.
GCCTCCAATGTCGCAGGGGCAGATGTCTATTTGGATAATATCTATAAGGGTCAGACAAATAGCGACTATATCCTTACCATTAAGGATGTTATGCCAGGAGACCACACCCTAAGAGTCGAATTTGGCGGGATAAAAAACGAGCAACCGATTACTGTTAGTGCAAGCAGTGTCTTTTTCCGTCAGACAATAAATACCGAGGCATCAAAACCACAGTTTGTGGTCTTTGTTGTTAAGCCCGATAACGCAGTTGTGATTATTGATAACAAGCACTATACCCTTCAGGATGGAGCTATGCAGGTTGTGCTTGAAAATGGAGCCTATAACTATACAGTTACCGCTGCGGGCTACCACTCTCAGAGCGGCACTTTTACAGTTGCCGGAAGTAAGGTAACAAAGAGTGTCAACCTTACAGCTGATGCAGCCACTGTAACTCTCACCGCACCGAATAGTGCCGAGATATGGGTTAACGGCACAAAAAAGGGTGTTGGCAGCTGGAGTGGCACACTTGCATCGGGCACATATATCTTCGAGGCTAAAAAAGCAGGTCATAAGAGCGGCACACTCTCAAAACAGATTACCTCCGAGCAGCCTCAGCAGAGCTATACTCTCCCTGCACCAACGCCTATCACAGGCTCAATTACCGTTATCAGCACCCCGCTTATGGCCGAGGTTACACTTGACGGAAAGAGCGTCGGCACAACACCTATAGATTTGTCGGATATTGTTATCGGAGAGCATACCCTTTCACTCTCTAAGGATGGATATTTATCTAAAAACCAGAAAGTTACGGTTTTGGAAAAGGAGAGTGCGAATATCAATGTAACTCTCTCAAAAGTAACATCTCAAGCCCACAATCAAGTAGCGGCAAGAGGGAGTATAACTTCTGCTCCTTACAAAGTCGGCGACTACTACAATGACGGAGTTAAGGAAGGTGTTGTTTTTGAGGTTGATGCAGATGGCAGACATGGCAAGATTGTTAGTATGACACAATCAGAAGAGCCTTTAATGTGGTCTTCAGACAGTGTAGAGCAGAGACGCTTTATAGGGGCAAACAGTTCAATTGATGGAGCGTATAATACGATAAAAATTCAGGAAATTTCAAATTGGCAGAGCAAATTTCCAGCCTTTAAGTGGTGTGTAGATTTGGGAGATGGATGGTATCTGCCGGCAATGAAAGAGTTGAAATTTGTCCAAGATAAAACAATTTATAATGCGGTGAATAGTACCTTAGAGTCAAAAGGAGGTAAAAGATTGGCTGCTGAAGTAGGAAAGATGTGGTATTGGTCGTCAACGGAGAGTGAAAAACAGAGTAATAATGGCGAGTTTTATGCATTTTATACTCCTGATGCTCGATACTATTGGAAAGCGGATACTTATAAATATGTCTATTATAGAGGTAGTAAATATTATGTGCGTGCAATCTCGGAATTTGGAAAAATAACGATAAATACCCTTAAGAATACAGTGCCTATAGCTATAGATGTTTCTATGACGGCAGAGCAACTTTATAATGAGGGTGAGTTATGTTTTAAGAATAAAAATTATGTTGCAGCAGTCCAATATTACTACGCATCAGCCGAGAAAGGGTATGCTGCAGCTCAAACAGATGTAGGTTATTGCTATCAAAAAGGATTAGGTGTAACACGCGATAATATGGAGGCTCTAAAATACC
>JAFWBN010000206.1 GCA_017507075.1 Alistipes sp.
ACAGACCCTCAAATAGGTCAAGCTCTGTATCATCAACTCCGATATACTTTATTGTTGCCATATTTTATATTTATCTATTTTCAACCGCTATTTTTAGACTCTTCAAGGCTTTTGCAAGTTCTGCGCGAGGCAGTGCTATATTTAGACGCATAAAGCCTCTACCCTCCTCTCCAAACATCGCTCCACTATTAAGTGCAAGGTGTGCTTTATCCTCAAAAAGTGATACAAGCTCTGTATGCTCAAGCCCCAAATCTCTACAATCAAGCCATACAAGGAACGATGCCTGCGGGCAGAGTGCCTTAATTTGAGGGATATGCTCTTTGCAGTAGTTAATAGTATATTCAATATTGCCCTCAATATATTCTATCATCTCTTTTCGCCACTCTTCACCATGTGTAAAGGCTGCCGTTGTGGCTATTGTAGCAAACATCGTAGGGGCGTTAAACTCGTTTACTGTAAGCCAATCGAAAAACTTACTGCGCAGACCGCTATCAGGCACAATTGCATACGAACTTACGATGCCTGCAATATTAAAGGTCTTAGATGGCGCTCCGAAGGTTATGCTACAACTTGCAGCTCTGCTGCTTACAGAGGCAAAAGGTATATGCTTATGCCCAAATAGTGCCATATCCGAGTGAATCTCATCCGAGATGACGATTATATCTCTCTCATAGCAGAAATCGGCAAGTCTTTCAAGGGTCTGCCTATCCCACACAATACCTATAGGATTATGCGGATTGGCAAGTATAAGCAGACGACAAGAGCTATCTGCAACCTTTTCAAGATTGTCAAAATCCATGCTATATGAGCCATCTGCACCCATTTTTAACGGATTTAGGACTACCTGCCTACCATTTCCCTCTGCCACATTGCGGAAGGGATGATATACAGGAGGCTGGATGATTATCTTTTCATCTGTGCCTACAAAGCGGTTTATAACATAGCCAATGCCCTTAACAATGCCTGGGATATATGTAATCCAATCACGAGAAATCTCCCAATTATGGTGAGAATAGATCCATTTGCAGATGGCCTCTTTATACTCTTCAGGCTCTACAGCATAGCCAAAAAGGGAGTGTTCAAGACGGCTTTTGATAGCATCTGTAATAAATTGTGGCGTATAAAAATCCATATCTGCAACCCAAAGAGGGGTAAGATTACTCTTGCCGAAAAATGCCTCAAGAGCATCATATTTGAGCGCACCTGTACCTCTGCGCTCTATTACTGTATCAAAATCGTACTTTTTCATAGCGTAGTTTTGAGCAAAAGTATCAATACCTCTCCAAAAATGCAAGAAAAATTCTAAAAATAGAGTCTTGTAGTGGTTGTTTTCATATAATTTGCTATCTTTGCACATATAAACATATTGGAAATATGAATATCGTAAAATTTACCTTCAACCCTATTCAGGAGAACACATATATTGTCTGGGACGATACTCTGGAGTGTATTGTAATCGATGCAGGTAACTGCTCGGCTGCAGAGGACTCTCGACTTACAGATTTTATTACAGAACACAACCTAAAGCCCGTTATGGCGGTAAATACCCACGGACATTTTGACCATCTTCTTGGCGTAAATTATCTCAAACAGACTTTCGGGATTCAGTTTGCGCTCTCTTCTAAAGATGAGTATTTAAGAAGTATGGCCTCTGCAAGTTGTGCTATGTTTGGGCTCGATTTGCAGGTTGAAGTACCTCAAATAGATATAGATTTAGACAGTGTAGATAGTATCACTTTTGGAGATACCACACTCAAAGTTATCAAGACTCCTGGACATACTCCGGGCTGTGTCTCGCTATTAGAGGAGAAGAGTGGAAATCTCTTTACAGGCGACACCCTCTTTAATGAGAGCATTGGCAGAACAGACCTCCCTGGCGGAGATTACTCTGCAATTATGAATTCGATAGTCAAAAAGTTATTGCCTTTGGGCGATGAGGTTGTATTCTACCCAGGACATGGAGAGAAATCGACTATAGGTCATCAGTCGCTCTACAACCCATTTATTGTAGAGGTGCTAAATGAAGAGGTAAAGTATTAGCGTATGAGAATTGATATTATAACCGTAGTTCCTGAACTACTCACCTCGCCGCTTAACGAATCTATACTCAAGCGCGCTCAGGAGGGCGGTTTTGTAGAGATTGTAATCCACAATCTGCGTGATTATACAGACGATAAACGCCGTACTGTTGATGACTATCCTTTTGGTGGAGAGGCTGGTATGGTTATGAAAATCGAGCCTGTATTTCGCTGTATCGAAAAGCTGAAGAGCGAAAGAGAGTATGACGAGATAATCTTTACATCACCAGATGGTGTAAGGTATGACCAACATGAGGCAAATCGTCTCTCTACGCTCGAAAATATCATTATTCTCTGCGGACACTATAAAGGTGTGGATTACCGCATAAGAGAGCATCTTATAACTCGCGAAATATCCATAGGAGACTATGTTCTTACAGGCGGAGAGCTTGCCGCGGCGATAATTACCGACTCTGTGGTGCGTCTGCTCCCAGGAGCTATAGGCGACGAGGCATCAGCACTAACAGACTGCTTTCAGGACAACCTTTTAGCACCTCCTGTATATACCCGTCCTGCGGAATTTAACGGTTGGAGGGTTCCAGAGGTGCTTACATCTGGCAACTTTGCCCAGATAGCCAAATGGCAGGAAGAGCAAGCCTACGAGCGCACCAAGGCTCTAAGACCGGACTTATTGGAATAGAGAAATGAGGCTACTCGAAAGAATAGCCTCATTTTTATAGAAACTTTTAGTAAATCGGAACATTCTTGAAATATATTCTATTGTCCGCAAGTTGTTTGGAGTGGTTATAAACGGCTACGCCTAACATTATAGATAGTTTTGTTGCCGCAGGGTCAACATCATACACAGTCACACTACCTTTGCAGGTCATGCCATCAGGGAATGCCCCACCGACAACATTGGTCTTGCCACTTGCATCACGGAAAGTAAATAACGAGTAGAAATACTCATTTCCGATATTGTCAACCACGGTACTCCTGTAACATCCACTCATAAGACTCGTTGAGTTTGTTGGATATATTCGCCAATCGTTGATATAACCCATATTAACATTTGTCAGTCGGTATTCAAACACAACACTTCCTCCCGAGCGTTTACAACTAACTATTTCAGCAGTAATTCTATTATCGCAGCTCTGTACTGTTGCAGATGAATACTCCTCTTTGACAACATTCTTAGCTTTGATATTTACCGAATAGTAATAGTTATAATTGTCTGCCAAATCGTATATTTTAATTTCAGTATCAATGTCTGATGTCATCTTATCACGATTCAGATTGACAATTACAGTATGGTAATAACCTGGCTCTAATTCTCCGGAATTCATAGAGAATGATAAGCAGTCTGGATACTCTTTATCAAGCTCCCAACAAAGGGTTGCTGTAGCCTCTTCAAGATTTGCAACCAATAGTGTAAGTTGGCTCTCGGTAGTGCCGAAATCAAGTTCTGAGGTGTTAAAGCCGACTACCGCCTCACCTTTGGTGTCTGAGCCACTGCCGCTACCATCATTATTACCACTACTACTGTTACTGCCGTCATCGTTACCGCCGTTGCTGCTGTATTGAACATGAATTGCAATAGACAGTGAGCCTCCTGCGGCATTAACTGTAAGGTAAGTCTGTTCCTCCTTTGTGACTTTTGAGCGGTCAACGCTTACAGTAATCGAACTTGATTTACCCTGAGCAATAGTGCCGGAAACAGGTGTTACACTAAGCCATGAGACTGTTGGGCTGGATATATTCCAAGAGATGGTGCCTGAATTACCTGTATTGGTAATGCTGAAAATCTCCTCTATGGATGATGTTCCAAAGTCTATAGAGTTGGTTGATAGGACAATACTTGATGTGCTTGCCTGTTTTGCCATCAAAAAGTCGCAAGTTGTATTTCCTCCAGCATAGATAGTAACCTGACGGCTGTTTGTATTGTAGTCGTTTGCTACACACTGAACAGTGTAAGTACCTGCCTCAAGATCAGAGAACTGAAACTGACCGTCAGAGCCTGTTGTGTAGGTATAATTTCCAGGAGACACAGTCACTGCTGCATTGCGAACAGCCTCTCCGCTAACGGCGTCCTTTACTGTTCCATAAACACTGCCAAACATAGGCACTTCGTCTCCAGAGCATGCTGTAAAGAAGAGTGAAACTATTAAGCAGAACATAGTAAATTTTTTCATAGGTAGTGTATTTAGAAAGTTATAGATGTAGTAAATAGCGGTGCGCCACACTCTGATACTGTCGGAGTAAAGGCATAGTATCTTGTCTGATTGTTCTTAGTTCTCTTTATAACGACTTTCTGCGCACCTGGAGTAGCAATAGCATCCACTAAATTGTAGATATAAAGGGCAGCAGCAGCTCCGATACATATATTGCGAGCAGTAGCAAAGTGATTGCGTTTATTGGTGTATGTACGAATAGCCTGAGCGTTATGTGTCTGTTTTATTTTGGCTGCATAATCTGCCCTCGTTTGCTCTGTAAAGACAATACCTCCCGCAAGAGCTGCACATCCGCCCAGCATCAGACCGCCTTTAAGATATGCTCCCTTGTAAAACTGACCGCAACCTGGAATAATGGATAGTGCAAGCGCTTCAACGCCATACCTTGAGGTTGTCCTAATATTAGAAAAATCGGCAGAGTAACCAAATCGTTCAACTGCATAGAGCGCATAATAACAACTTCTGCCAGACTCTTTGTTTTTACCTCGGTATTCATCTATGCGACGATACTTAATAGGGCGAGGGCTACCTTCTACCTCTAATTCAAGGTCATAGCTATCGTGAGAAAATTTATCTACTCTGTCATTACTAAATTTCATTTCAGAGTGGTCACTATACTTCTCCTTTACAGAGACTTTATCAACTCTCTCAACATTGACTGTAAGTTCTTTCAATATTGCAGCACGACAAGCCTCAAGAGAGGTGGATGCGTCACTATGTAGATTTACAAAATAGTAATTATCATTATTACTAATTGGCGTGTTGTTAATCCAGCGAGGCTTTATTTTATTGCGTGCTTGTGCGCTGCCTACACAAAGAGCAAGCAGCACAAATAAGCAATAAATCAACTTTTTCATAACTATTGCATTGGGGCGGACAACGATTTGAGTATGCTCTGGCGGAATTTATCGTTCTGAGCCTCAATTTTAGCTTTGTCCTCTGGAGAAATCTGCTCTTTTACACTTGTAACAATCTTTGATACCATATCATCTGTAGTACCTTGATACTCAAGACATTTGAAGATTGTCCAAAGTTGTTTTTCGTTGTTATAGTATCTTAAAGTCTTTATTGTTGTAATATTGTTAACTACGGCAGCCGATACATTATTAGTCCAATCTCCTGTAGTTGAAGGCTGGTCGCTTACAGAACTGCCTGTTTGGTTATTGTGGGAGTGTATCTCCATGGCAAGATTTAGCTCGTCTGTGGCAGAAATAACCGCAGTTCTGATTTTGCGAGCAAAAGCACCGCGAGCCTGAGCCTCAGCAAGATTTCCAGCAGAACTCTCCTTAAAATGTTGTCCCATGCCATACTGGCGTCGTGTAGGGTCCTGTTCCTGCAACTCAATACAGACATTTGACTCCTGAACCTCTCCATAAGGGTTACTTGATTTGCTGCCATAAGAACTTGTGGTTTTTTGAAGTGCGCCGCAAGCCGAGAAAAGAACTGTCGCCATTGTAACAGCTACAAAATAGATCTTTTTCATAATATAAGAATAGGTAATTGCCCTTCTGACTCCCTGAAAGGATTACTAATAAAAAAGAAAGTGTGGAGCCGATTAGTTTATTCTATTAGAGGCTCTGGTAAGCCCAAGCACAAATAAACAATACCCCACACTCGTATTGAGTATGGGGATGCACCCCAGGTGTATCAATACGGAGTGACGAGTGTGTTGTTTTCCCTGTGCTTTGAAATTTACCAGATTCCTAATAGGGATGAAACCAATACACCTTCATCATAATACATCATACAACCCGAAGATTGCGTTGCAAATTTAGAAAATATTTTCAATAGTTGTAGTATTCTGATTGATTTTTTTTATTTTTGCATCATGAAATATTTTATCATTGCAGGAGAGCCATCGGGAGATTTGCACGCAAGTAAACTTATGCAGGGCATTGCAGAAAATGACAACAATGCACTCTTTAAGTTCTGCGGAGGTGATGCTATGGCACATGTTGGCGGAGCAGAGAATCTGATTATGCACTATCGGGATATGTCATTTTTCGGTTTTGTGCAGGTTTTATGCAACCTAAAAACTATATTTTCGCAGATAAAACAATGCAAAAAGAGTATCGAAGAGTTTGCTCCGGATGTTATAATACTTATAGACTACCCCTCTTTCAATATGCGCATAGCCAAATGGGCGCGTAAAAAGGGGATAAAGGTCTATTACTACATTGCTCCAAAGGTTTGGGCATGGAAAGAGTGGAGAGTTAAGGGTCTAAAGAGATATATAGACCGGCTTTACACTATTTTCCCTTTTGAGACAGAGTATTTTAGGAGCAAAGGCATCGAGCCTCATTTTTTCGGCAATCCACTTGTTGACGATATTGCACAGAGGGCTGAAACGCTGCCATCAAGGGAGGAGTTTTTAGTAAAAAATTCTCTTGACTCCCGCCCTATTGTAGCACTGCTTGCTGGTAGCAGGGTCTCAGAGATAAAGGCAAATTTACCTGGTATGGTAGCCCTTGCCGGGGAGTTTCCGCAGTATCAGTTTGTTGTTACAGCCGTAGATTGGATAGACTTTTCGCTCTATAAGAGGTATCTTCAAGGTAGCGATGTAAAGTACATCTGCAATCAGACTCAGCAGACACTGTTTCACGCTGCTGCGGCAGTAGTAACCTCTGGCACAGCGACTCTTGAGACAGCTCTTATGGGTATTCCTGAAATGGTTGTCTATCGCGTGCCTAAGCTATATGAGGTATTAAGGCCTTATGTGCTGAAAATCCCATTTATCTCTCTTGTAAATATCAATTTAGGCAGGGAGGCCGTCAGAGAATTAGTTTGCGCCAAGTTGGATATACAGGTGGCTGCAGAGGAGCTTAGAGCTATACTCAAGGGTGGCAAGAAACATGATAAGATGATGGCAGATTTTGCCCACCTTAAATCGCTTATGGGTGGTAGCGGAGCCTCAAAGAGATTTGGAGAAGATATTGTTAAAAGTTTGAAGAGATGAAAATAGTAGTTGTCGAAAACCTCTTTTCAGAGGGTAATCCATATATAACCTTGCGCCCGGATAACGCTGTGTTGCGAAATAATGACGACTTTTACCTACCACACTTTTCAGAAAATATGGTGTGTGGTTGTGGTATAGTTGTCCGAATTACACGCCTTGCCAAATCCATAGCACCTAAATTTGCGTCTCGTCTCTACGACTCAATTACAACAGGTGTAACCTTTGTTGCGAAGGATGTTTTGGATAGAGCTATATCAGAACACCGCCCTACAGATGAGGCATACGCCTTTGATCGCTCTACAGCTATAGGTACAGAGTGGATTACTCCTCAGAACCTTGAAGATGGCGTTGTAGAGATGAGGGTTGGAGATATTTCTCGCAGTTTTAAGTGTTCCGAGCTAAGGGAGAGTATAGACGAGTGTCTTAGCCGCGCATCACAATTTTTGACACTTAAGACGGGCGATATGCTCTTTATTGCCATGCCTGCGGATGTGGCAGTAAAGGCTGAAGAGAATATTTCTGTTACACTTAACGGTATTGAAACACTGAATTTCACAATAAAATAGGTCAGCATGTTACTACGCGAAAAACTCAAACCATTTAACCTTATCCTCGCCTCAGCCTCTCCACGCCGTAGAGAATTACTTGCAAATAGTGGACTGAAATTCACTTTGGCAGAGAAGTTTAACTGTCCTGAGGAGTTCTCTGAGGAGCTTGCCGTAGATGAGGTAGCAGCATATTTGGCCCGATGCAAGAGCCATGCTTATCCTAAAGAACTGCAACAAAATGATATACTGCTAACTGCAGACACAGTGGTAATTGTGGATAACACAATTTTGGGCAAGCCTGCAAATAGAGAGGAGGCGATAAAGATGCTAAGCACACTCTCTGGTCGTACGCATAGTGTGGTTACAGGTGTAGCGTTGCGTATGACAGATAGGATACACTTCTTCTCTGTTTCAAGTTCTGTAAGTTTTAGAGAACTTGAAGTGGAGGAGATTATCTATTATATTGACACCTTTAAGCCTTATGACAAGGCAGG
>JAFWBN010000207.1 GCA_017507075.1 Alistipes sp.
GTTGCTATTAAATGCCATTTGTCTTTACTCTGCGCGCGCTGTCCTTAGTGTCTCTAAGGACTCTAGAGTCTCTAAGGTCCTTAGGGACGCGCGCCCAAAATTAAAGTACCACCTCCGCCAAATCAAAGCATCAATTTGTCGTCAGAGTGGTGCATTTACAACGCTCGTTGAAATCTGAGGCGAAGGGACATACTCCAGCGTATTTCCCTTTGCCGAAGATGAGACAGCGGCAGGAAATGTGCCGCTATCACGACAAATTCACGACAAATTCGACCAAAAGGTATAAAATATACCCCCACCCAGCAATCACATTGTGTTATTTTTGTCTGAAACCAATTTTATATTTACTATTATGAAAAAGTATCTTTTTATCTATGCTGTTATCGCCACGGCTGTAATAATTATTGGCGGAAGGGGTATTTGGAGTGAGAAGGAGCGGCTAAGGCAGAACAATGAGGCTCTAACTCAGAGTCTATCGCTTTATCGGACTAAGGCTGACAAGTCGGCTGCCGAGGTGGATATTCTTCAACTAAGGTGTCGTGAATTTGAGCGTTTAAGGGCAGAGGATGCTAAGCATCTGCGCGCAATGGGGATAAAAATTCGCCGTCTTGAGAGTAGTGCAAAGAGTGTAAACAAGTCCGAAATTGCCATAAAAGCACCTACGACAGATACGGTTATCGTCAAAGAGACGATTCGAATAACAGACACGGTAAAGGTTTTTTGTTGGCGGGATAGTTGGGTGAAAATTGATGGGCAGATTGGCTCAGACAGCGTTTATTGCAGGGTTGAAAGCACAGATACTCTCCATCAACGGGTGTGGAGAGTACCGCGCAAATTTCTATTTTTCCGTTACGGAACAAAAGCCATACGACAGCAAATTGTCTGCTCAAATCCGCACAACAAGGTTGTTTATACGGAGTTTATTAAGATAGACAAGGCCGGCAAAAGAAGGTAGGACTACCTACTCTTCCACCATCCGCTAAACAGGTACATCTTCATTGACAGACCTACCCAACACTTACACAAACTGTTATAATAAGTCGGGGTTAGGTCGTAAGTACAATAACATGACACCTCCGTAAATCTACCACCATAACCAAGTGCGGCAACAAGTGATATTGAGTTTTTGTTTACCAAGTCTGCAGAATATTCATCTGGCAGGTTGATGTTATACATGCCGCCAAAATCCAGAAAACCTGTGGTATTATTTTTTCGGCTGCGCTTGTAATTTATTCTCACCTTGGCGTATGTTGAAAAATGGTCGGAGATTACTCCTGCCAATTCGTTATCCTCTCCCTCACCGGAATCGCCTCTAAAGGCATAACGCTCACCAATAATGCAGTTTACAAGCTGATTGCTACGACCAATTTTAAGCTCTACAGGTACACCTATCTCGTCTAAACCTCCGGCAAGACCATACTCTACACCTATGCCGAGCATAAACATATTGCCCTTTTTTGTCTGCTCTTTTGTTGCTGTAGAGTTTGTTTTAGAGTTAAGCGCAGACTTGCCACTACTGCTGTATGCAGGTGTTGCGCTCTGCTTTTTCTCCACAGAGAGTGTCTCTGTAATATTTCTAATCTCATTTTTTGCAACTGTGGCTGTTATGACTCTGCTCTGATAGCCACTTTTTGTTATTGTTATCTTTCGCTCTCCGACAAGGATATTGCTGAGCATAAGCGGAGTTTTTCCCATCTCCACACCATCAACAGCAATAGTTGCATCAGCAGGTGTTGTGGAGATATTAAGCGCACCATAAATCGGCTTTAGAGGCTCAAAAGTTCGCTCAAAATCGGCAACAGAGATAACATCAAGGGTGTTTACAGTCGTTGTATGTGAGGTCTTTCGGCACTCTACACGATATGTTCCAATCTCAAGTTCTGCCGAGCAACGGCCACTTCCCACCAACTTATCATTAACCCAAACCTCTGTACCCTCTGCAACATTAAATGTTACAACAGCAAAGTTACGCTCAAGGCGTGGTGAGAGCTGATAGGTTTGATTGTCTGCGATAATAATTCCCTGCTCAAAGGTCTTATATTTTGACTTTACAACCTTTACGGTATGGTTTCCGCTCTTGAGTCTCAAACCTTTAGCAAGAGGCAGTGTTCCGACTTTTGTGTTATCGATATACACTTGTGCACCGGAGAGTGTAGAGTTAGACTCAATCTCCAGAAATCCAAATGCAGGAACAAGGGTTATCGATTTATCAACCTTACTGTTCTTGATAATAACCGTTCCGCTCTGCGAGTGATACATCGAAGAGGCAACAACATAGTTATAAGCACCCTGCTTGAGTAGAATCTGTGCCATGCCGTCTGTAACTTCAAGAGCCTGACCATCAACCTCTATAGAGGCATTGGCTGGTGATACATGGAAGACCAAATATTGTGGCAATGAGGCTGCAATATCAACCTCCTGCTTAAAAAATACGCTTGAAGAGCTGACAACTATAGCCTTTTCGTGGGTTGCTCCACCATGTACTACTTTAAGAGTATATGTGCCTGGCAGAACATCTTTGATTGTAAGCACATAGTCGCTATTGGTCGTACCTTTATATATATTATCAAGATAGACCGCTGCACCCTCAACATTGGAGGCAACAGTTATAGGGTATTGCTGATTGAGCGACACCTCAAGGCGGTACTCCTTATTGCCTTCAAGGTCAAGTGTTACCTCATTTGAGTCGCCAAACTGCTCATGATGGAGATAAAAGCGGGTTTGTGGCTTGGCTGTAAGCTCAACAATCAGTCCGTTATCA
>JAFWBN010000004.1 GCA_017507075.1 Alistipes sp.
CATGTTAATATCGAGAATCATAGCCCCATCTTCTACCTGCTTGCGGGCTATACTTAGAGCCTGGTCGTAACTTTTCTCCTTTATCAGTCTAAGGAATTTTCTACTTCCTGCAACATTACACCTCTCGCCAACATTTATAAAGTGTCCATCTGCCTCAAAAATATCCAGTCCCGACAGCCAGGCACTCTTGCACATCTGAGGTTTTCGAGGTTTAACAGCAGAGACTCTATCCGCTATAGCTTTTATATGCTCAGGAGTTGAGCCACAGCAACCTCCCACAATATTTACTATACCCGACTCTGCAAAACGGGCAATATCGCCTGCCATCATCTGCGGAGTCTGAGAATAACACCCCATAGCATCCGGCAGACCTGCATTTGGATAAGCACTTATATAACAAGATACAATTTGAGACAACTCTCTAAGGAAAGGCTCCATTTGTGCCGCACCAAAAGAGCAATTAAGGCCTATAGCTGTCAAATTAAAGTGAGCTACAGATGCCACAACAGCCTCAAGACTCTGTCCGGATAGTGTTCTACCGGCAGCATCGGCAATAGTGATGGATAGTATTATAGGTAGTCTCTTATTTCGTCTCTCAAACACCTTCTCCGCCGCCGATAGTGCAGCTTTGGCATTCAGAGTATCAAATACCGTCTCTATAAGCAGCATATCCACTCCACCCTCTACAAGAGCGTCTATCTGGTCCGTATATGCGCTTCTCATTGTGTCAAAATCCACACTTCTCAGTGCCGGATTATCTACATCTGAAGATAATGAGAGCGTTTTTCCTGTGGGTCCCACAGAGCCTGCTACAAAACGAGGCTTTTGCGGGGTAATGCTACTCATCCTATCTGCCTCAGAGCGAGCAATCTTCGCCGCTTGGAGATTTAATCTATGTACAAGAGAGGCTGTTCCATACTCCTCCTGAGATATTGCTTGAGAGTTAAATGTACAGGTTTCGATTATATCTGCACCCGCACAAAGATACTCTCTATGAATTGCTGCAATAATATCGGGACGGGTAAGGACAAGAATATCATTATTACCCTCAAGTTTTATCGGATGGGCTGCAAATTCTGCACCTCTAAAGTCGCTATCTGTCAGATTATAACGCTGAATCATGGTACCCATTGCTCCGTCAAGTATCATGATTCGCTGTTTTAGTATTTCGGTAAGTCTTTTCATCAATAGACCTGTTTTGCAATCTGCTCTATACTTGACACTGCGTTCATAGAGTAGAAATGAATACTTGGCACTCCCGCCTTTTTAAGCTCTTTTGCCTGCATTACTCCCCACTCTACACCCAAAGCCTTTACCTGTTCATTGCTACGACACAGCCTAAGTTGTTGAGCCAGCTCTATCGGCAAATCTATATGGAAGGTTTTAGGCAGAAGCGACTGCTGAGTAAGCGATGTAAGCGGCTTTAGACCCGGAATAATAGGGACAGTAATCCCTGCCGCACGACAACGAGTAACAAAATCAAAATATTTGGCATTATCGAAAAACATCTGAGTTACAACATACTCTGCCCCTGCATCAATCTTTGCCTTAAGATGCTCTATGTCAATATCCATATTCATAGCCTCTTCATGCTTTTCAGGATACCCCGCAACACCAAAAGAGAAAGGAGATGATGTCTCATGGCTGCTGCCATCAATAAGCAAACCTCGGTTATAATCAGATACTTGACGACAAAGTTCTACAGCGTGCGCATACTCTGCTACCCCATCTGCCAGAACACTCTCTCCCTTTGCTTTATCTCCTCTGAGAACAAGAAGGTCGGTAATTCCGAGATAGGATAAATCAATCAGCTCATTTTCAAGTTCGGAAGGCGAAAAACCGCTACATATTACATGAGGTACCGTTGCCACACCATATCTACTCTTCAATGCCGCTGCTATAGCCACCGTCCCCGGACGCTTGCGCTCAGTTGTTCGCTGAAAGACACCTGCCGACACCTCTTTATAGACCACATCTGTACGATGTGTAGTTATATTTATATAGGCAGGCGAGAACTCCATCAGTCTATCCACACTGCTAAAAAGAGTATCAATACCCTTACCACGCAAAGGAGGCAACACCTCAAAAGAGAAGGCCGTCGAATCTGTTGTCTGTAAAAATGATGCTACGCTCATAACCATTTCTTATTTCTGCAAAATTACATTTTTGACATGAAATATTCGATAAATTTACTCAAAATATTTCGCCTGCTCAGATAATAACGCCCTCAGCAGCTCTTCTCGCAACGCTTTTGGTGTTACATTTTGGCGTACTACAAGCATATAAGAGTGAATAATCTCCCTCTTAAGTTCATCATCGGTCAAATCCCCATTAAAAAATATATCGTTCCAATGACGCTTGTTGAAATGATACGCTTCTCTTACACTATCAGTCCTATCTCTGAGCATTATTGCCCTATCGGGATCACACTTGACAGCAAAATGGTCAGGTGCATCCATACCTATACAGGCAAACATACGACCCGATACCTTGTAGGCAATAGTCGTATCATCAAATGGCATCGTCTGCTCTGCAGCAGGCAAGGAATCACAGAAATCACAAAAATCTACTATATCCATACCACAAAGGTATAAAAAATTTGAATTATTCTCTTTTATAACTACCTTTGTAATAGTATAGATTATAAACATCCAAAATATTTACTATGAAGAGATTTATTATTGCCGTTTTTGCTCTACTAATGAGTTATAGTGCTGTTTCTGCACAACAAAAGGGAGATATCTATTTCGGAGGTATGGCAGGTGTTACTATCCAAGCTGTATCCTCAAACGGAGGAAGTACAAGTGCAGGCTTTGTAATTCAACCGGAGTTTGGTGCTTTTGTTGCTGACAAATGTAAATTAGGTATCAGTGTAGGCTATGCTCTTAGTGGAGGAATACATACTTTTACCGCCGCTCCAAACTTCTCATACTATGTTCGCCTCTGCGAGGGTCTGTACTATACCCCTACCATCGAGGCCGGTTTCGTCATGGTTGCCTCTGGAGGAAAATCTGCGGGCATCGGCGTAGGAGCACAACTATTCTCTATGGAATTTCGCCCAACCAAACGCTTCGGATTTACCGCAAATCTTGCATCAATCAACTTTGTTGCCATGTCAACAGCCGCTTTCAGCTTTGATTTGGGTGTTAATCCAACCGTTGGTGTAAGATACTACTTCTAAATATCTTAGAGAGACCTGAGTTAAATCCAATATATGACAAACCAAAGCTCTTTGCGAACTCAATGTTCCAAAGAGCTTTTTATATAGCATCTTTTTAAGTCAGACCTACGAGTCTGGCTTATATAAAAGAAAAGCCAGACTCGTAAGTCTGGCTTAAAGAGGCGGCTACCTACTCTCCCACGGGAAAACCGCAGTACCATCGGCGTTAGTGAGCTTAACTTCTCTGTTCGGAATGGGAAGAGGTGGAACCTCACTGCTATAACCACCTAAATCTTGTTTAGGTTTAGCTCTTGGCTATGAACCTGGCCTGTTTGTTAATCGGTTGGCTTCCGATATGTCTTGACACTTACAAGAGATGAGAAAAAGATTCAGCAAGAAAGCCTTTCGGGTAATTAGTACTGCTCGACTAAAAATATTACTACTCGTACATCTGCAGCCTATCAACGTAGTCGTCTCCTAC
>JAFWBN010000208.1 GCA_017507075.1 Alistipes sp.
GCATCTACGCCCTTCTAAGCACAAATAGGGCGGTACTTGATGTGCCACTCTGACGACAAATTGGGTACTCTAATTTGGCGGAGGTTAGCGCAAATCTTGTAAGGAGATTAGGGAGTATAGGGATTTTAGAGATATTAGGGAGCGCAACGCCAAAGTTCTGCAGGGCATCGAACCCTGCAGAACTTTTTTCCGCTCCTTAATATCCCTAACCTCTTTAACCTCCTTAGTCTCCCTTCTGCAAAGCAGAAATCCTGCATAGGTTCGACGCCTATGCAGGATTTTTCGTTGCGCTTGTCCTTAGTGGCCCTAAGGTCCTTAGAGTCCCTAATGACCCTAAGGATAGCGCGCGCGGAGTAATGACAAATGGCGTAGAATAGAACGGGCTTTCAGCCCTCAATGGCATACAATAGCGCGCTTGTCAAAGTATTGCTGTTAATGCAAACAGACTAACCTAAAACTTAGTTCTTATGCCTACAAGGATTAGTCCTTGCATACCGATACCGCCCTCAAAGAATCCACGCACGGTTTGATTTCCGGCCTCAAATCCTGTAGTGGCTTGCAGTGCGCACATCCATCGGTTTTCTTGTGTGTCATTATACTTGCCTGTAATGTAGGTTGCACCAACGGCAAATCGTGAGTATAGAGCATAGTTATTGTGTACAATCCAATAGATTTTAACTGTCGGCATGGCAGTTATATAGTGGTGATGGCTGTGAAAGTCGGCATTTTTAGGATTTTTGCCATATTCATAAGTGAGGCTTATACCTAAACCCACAGCACGATGAACATGATACAGATACTCCAAATTGGCAGTGCCGCTAAATCTTGTATCTCCCTTGTAGAGCGACAGACTCAATATCTCTGCACTTATGCCCACTATTGGAAACGGGGAGGCCCAACCGTAGTAGATACCAAATTCATGTTTTTTATACTCACCTTCTGTCTTAAATGCAAATTTGGCATCCTTAGAGTAGTTGCTTTTCATCTTCTTTTGAGGAACAACTCTGCCTTTTGCATCAAGAACAACACCATCTGTTTGCTGTGCATAGAGCGAAAAGCTTAGGGAGAAAAGCACGGTAATAAGTAGTAAAAGTCTCTTCATAAGCTATTTGGTTATAGTTGATTACTTTACAAAGATAATAAAAATATTTTACAATATTACAAAATTGTGCAATATTGTAAAATATTTCTATACTTTTTCAAAAAGAGGATACTTAAACTATCGGTTCATTATTTCAGCGGCGGGTTTGCCTGCTAAGATAAGATTTTTCATTATTTCCATATCCTTTTCGGTATGGTTATAGAATAGTTTATATCCCTCGCAGAGGTAGTTTTTGCCCCACTCGCCCGTATTATCCTCTATAAATCTGTGTTTTGGACACTCGCCATGGCAAAGGCGGTAGAATTTGCAGTGTCGGCACTCTCTTGGCAGCAGTGCTCGTTTTGCTACACCAAACTCAAATTGGCGGTCTGAGTATGCAAGCTCTGATAGGCGGTCAGTATGGATATTACCAATTTTGTACTCCGGATATACAAAGTGGTCGCAGCAATATACATCGCCGTTATGCTCTACGGTAAGTCCGCTGCCGCAGGTTTCACATAGTGAACATACGGAGGGTTGCACGCCCACTAAAAGAGCAAGTGTGGCGTCAAAGAGTTGCACATATCTGCTACCAACATCATGTTTTACCCATATATCGAATATATCGCACATAAACTCGCCGAAACCCTTTGCGGAGATTGACCATGGGGCGATATCGGCTCTTTGGCTCTCCGGAGACTGAATTTTTCCGTCGCAAAGCAGCTCGGCAACAGGTAAAAATTGCATAAAGACGCTTATTTGTCTTAAGAACTTATATACCTCCGCGCCTCTGCCTTCGCTATGTATATTTACAGTTGTAAGGGTGTTATACTCGACTCTGTTGCGGTATAGTTTTTCGATACCCCTCATTACTCTGGCAAATGTAGGTTTGCCGCCGGCATCGATTCTGTGTGCATCGTGAATACTCTCCGGACCGTCAATAGATACACCTACAAGAAAGTTGTTGTCCCGAAAAATAGAGCACCACTCATCGTCCAAAAGTAGTCCGTTTGTCTGTATAGAGTTCTCTACGGTTTTACCCTCGGCATATTTTCTCTGAAGAGCTACAGCCTTTTTGAAAAACTCCTTTCCGGCAAGTAGTGGTTCGCCACCATGCCAAGCAAAATTTAGCACGGGGGAGTTATTTCCCTCGATATTTGCTCGTATATACCTCTCTAACAGGGCATCATCCATTGTAGGCTCAACACCTCCATATAGAGCAGCCTTATCGAGATAATAACAATATTTACAGCGCATATTACACAAAGAGCCGACGGGCTTTACCATCGAGGTAAAGCCGCGTCGCTCATTGCGTTTTACAATATCTTCGTAAGTAAACTCTACACTGCGTCTCATTAACGAGTAAGGTCTATATTGAAAGGTTCGTACTCTGCAAGGTGGTGAGACTCTTCGATGCACTTCCACATCTTCTCAACAATCTCAGGGTGCTGTGCTGCTACATCTTTGTCATCCATTTCTATCTCTTTACCTGGCACGCTTACATCAAAGAGTTGCATTGTACGGTTACCCTTGCTGACATTTTTGATAAGTCCCTTCCACTTGCCCATGCGGACAGCTACCTGACCACCTGCTGCAGGGAACTCCCAATAGAGGTAGTCGTGTTGCTTCTGAGCCTCAGGATTACCTGATAGGGTAGGAACGATAGATACACCGTCATTTGCTGGAGCCTCTACGCCTGCAAGCTCACATATTGTAGGCATAACATCGGCGAAATTTCCGATATAGTCAGAAACCACACCTCTCTTAATCTTTGCTGGCCAAGATGCGATAAATGGCATACGGATTCCGCCCTCATGCAGAGTTCTCTTACCCCAACCTTTACCACAGCGGTAAGGATATGCGCTATCCATCCAGACTGTTGGAGATGAGGCGTTATTTGCAGGGCCGTTGTCGCTTGAGAACATGATTACGGTGTTCTCATAAATACCCAATCTCTTAAGCTCCTCTACAAGCAATCCTACTTGATAGTCAAAGTATGAAATCATTGCCGAATAAGTGGCGTGAGGGTAACGACAAGGGTAGTAGTTGTGTGGCCACTCGTTGAGGTGGAAGTTATCTCCGGCCAAAGGCTCCTCATCGCCATATTTTGCCACATATTTGTCAACCCACTCCTTTGGAGCATGAAGTGGAGAGTGAGGGAACGGAGTTGTCCACATAAGGAAGAAAGGCTTGTCTTTATTCTCTCTTACAAACTCGACAACATTGTCATACATTACATCTGGAGCATAGGTTTTACCCTCGCTATACTTGTTGTAGCTTGCAGGGTCCAACGGATTTGCACCCTTGTCAAGCTTAGTTCCTGGGTGGGTTACAGTTGCAGGGTCGTTGATATACTCTTTTTTACCGTTTTTCCACATATAGGCAGGATAGTAGTTGTGAGCCACTCTCTGACATACGCATCCGTAGTAGAAGTCAAATCCCATATCCCATGGAGCAGAACCACTCTCAGGCCCGCCAATACCCCATTTGCCGACCATACCTGTCGCATATCCGGCATCCTGCATAACCGTTCCAAGGGTCGGTGTGCCTGGCTTGAAGCCCATCTGACCCTCGATTGACGGATCGCGGTCAACGGTGTTAAAATTCCAAATTCCCGACTCATATTGACCCTCTACATTGTCTCTGATTTGAGAATTTCCCATATTCTGACCTGTGATAAGGCAACAACGGGATGGGGATGATACGGGAGCTGCGGTGTACATATCGGTAAAACGAATACCGTTTTGAGCCAGCGCATCAATATTCGGAGTCTCGGTCTTTGTCTGGCCGTAACAGCCAAAGTCGCCATAACCGGCATCATCCATAAGGATAAAAATAATGTTTGGTTTTTCTGCGTCAGAATTGTTTGAACTGCAAGAACTGCATACAACGGGAGTAACTGCCGCGGTAGGTACAGCCATGCATAGTGCTGTTTTTGAGAGTTTGTTAAGCTTCATTATCGTGTTGTTTTTGTTGTGTTATAGTTGCAAAGATACAAAAAATTATTTACGAGTAAATAGATGGATGAATATGCTAATATCTCCACATCTTCTCAACAATCGCATGCTGCCGTGGCAGGAATAGCCATACTTAGAGCTGTTTTTTGATAGCTTTGAAGGTTTCATGGGTAAAAATTTAGGTTTATGTGTAACAAAAATACGAAAAAAATTGAGACATTGATTGACCGTAACAAAAAAAGTCGTATCTTTGCGCGCTATGTTTAACTAAAAGAGGCGAAAAGCCTTACTAAAAATTTTACAATTATGCCAAAAATGAAAACTAATGCCGCTGCAAAGAAGCGTTTTACTTTCACCGGCACAGGTAAGATTAAGCGCAAGCACGCTTATCACAGTCACATCCTGACCAAAAAGACTAAGAAACAGAAGCGTAACCTCTGCTATTCAGGTATCGTTTCACCAGCCGATGAGGCAAAAATCAAGACTCTGTTGGTTAAATAATTTAATCATCGAGCAAGTTAACTTTATTTATTAACCGGAGTGAAACAGCCCTAAAGAGTGCGAGAGAA
>JAFWBN010000209.1 GCA_017507075.1 Alistipes sp.
AGTGCAGATTGTGCTTGCACACTCTGCCGAGGTGCGAAGGAAGAAGACGCAGTCAAAGGGGGTTTGGGGGATAGGTAACACAAATTTCTGGTCATCAGACCTCATTTTTTTGCAAAAAAAATGAGGTCTTCGGAGGTGTTCGATTGATCGAAAGAGCACCTTCCGTGAAGCTTAGCAGCACGCTTTGCGCTGCAACCTGCCGATTTCCTCAACTGAGTACAAACCGAGCGTAAAGTATATGTGGATGCAATCGAAGATTGTTGAGTTTTGAAAATTTAGGCTGTAAAATTTATTTTACGAGCATAATATTTTCAATACTCAATATTTGCGCGAGCAAACATCCACATAATATCATTTTGCCGAGGTGCCGTCGAAGAAAAGCCACCGAAGGTGGTTTAACCAACCTAAAATAAAAAATGAGGTCTTCGGAGGTGTTCGATTCATCGAAAGAGCACCTTCCGTGAATCTTAGCAGCACCCTTTGCGCTGCAACCTGCCGATTTCCTCAACCAACCTAAAACTACTAACCTAAAATGAACCTTAAAACTTCGCTGCAAAGATAAGGCGTTTTTCTGAACTGTGCAAGAGTTTTATTAAAAAATTTCAAAAAATTTTTGATTTTTCTTAACAATAACCGTTATACCTATATTATATATACCGGCATTGCTGCGAAATATGCCTTGCTTTGGGTGCTTTGCTATCCGACAGTTGCGCTGTATATAAGATACCAACAGATAAATCTGCCTGCTTTGCCAATGCCCATCCATAGTGTGGCGGGCAGAAATTTTATGCGGTAAAATCCGAGGGCTACGGCAAATACATCGCCTATAAATGGCACCCAAGTCAGCAGAGCTATTGGTGCGCCGAACTTTTCGATGCGGGATTTTTGCTTCTCTAAGCTCTCTCTGCTTACATGTAGTTTTTCAATCCACTCCCATTTTCCGGCTCTGCCTATGCCGTAACTTGTTATGCCGCCTAACCAATTGCCTATTGTAGCCACTGTAACGGTTGCTATAGGGTTGGCTCCGGCGACAAGCATGCCTATAAGTAGTACATCGGCACTGAAGGGTACTATTGTTGCTGCTAAAAATGAGCCGATAAACAGACCTATCAGCCCATATTCTGCTAAAAACTCCATTGTAACAAACTTTAACTCTCTCTATCGCATTGAGTTCATCCTTATAGATGCCTTAACAAGGGCTATTGCTCGAATTTTGTCTGCAGCAACATCTTTGTCGGCATGGTGCTGATTTTGGCTTACAAGGCGAACATAACCCTCGCGGTCCGACTTCTGAAGATACTTTACGGTTATATACTCCTCACCATTTATATCTATGGATAACAGATACATATCCCCCCAGAAGACATCTTCAAGACTCTGTAGCTGCTTGTAGAGTACAATATCTCCACTCTTGAGAAGTGGGTACATAGAATCTCCGACAACATAAATCGCGCCGTCGCACTTCGGAAGATTTGGGATGTGTATAAAATTTACAGGCTCAATGTTGCTGCGGTCTGTAAATAGAGGTACTAAACCAGCTGTTCCCTCTATCGAGTACAATGGCACGCTCTGTAAAGGTAGGGAATTATCCGTTCTGTGGCTAAATGCTTTAACAAGAGCTGGGTCAGCATTGAACATTTCTCCCTCTCCGCTCTCCAACCATCCAGGCGAAACATTAAATTCTTGAACAAGTACATTTTTGTTTCTGTTTGATAAATTGGCCTTGCCTGTTTCGACCATTGAAAGCGCAGTCTTACCAACGCCAAGTCTCTGAGCGAGTTGCTCTTGCGTCATCCCCAACGCTTTGCGTATAAGTTTTAGCCTATGTCCCATAAAATAATATGAATAATTATTATACAAATTTTGAACTTAAAAAGTACAATTTTCAAATTTTGAATATATCTTTGCAACAAAGATGAAACATTTATCCAAAATAAACAAATAATTGACAGAATTATGTATAGAATCAAAAAGTCGCATTATCGTATCTTTGCGGAGCAGATTGCTCAGCAGATAGAGGGGAGAGATTGGTTTTCTGGAGTATTGGAGGTGGCTTCTGATGGCTTAAAGCATCGATTGGAGCTTGTTTTGGTGGTCTATAGGGATGCACAAAGTGGTGAGGTTGTGGATGTTGCAGATGTCTGGTGGGATAGCTGTACATTTACAGATGAGAGCTGTACTAACCCGCCGAAGATAAATGATTTTGATTTTGCCAAGCTTTATAAAGAGCTGGTGGGGTAGAGTAAACAAATTCAAAAAGCTTCTAAGAAATAGAGTAAAAAATTGATTTATTATGACTTTTGAGCAATTTTCAACCACGGTGTATCCGTTTCTTGAACTGCAAGAGTTTCATCGCAGTTATTATCGTCTGCTTGAGGCTTTTGCATTGGGTAAGGTTAGACGACTGATTGTAACAATGCCGCCGCAACATGGCAAGAGTGTGGGGGCAAGTACACTCTTGCCGGCATATATGTTGGGAATAAACCCCGATCTAAAGATAGCCATTGCCTCCTATTCGTCGTTATTGGCATCGAAGTTTAACCGTCGTGTTCAGCGCATACTTGAGAGTAGCGAGTATGGCGAGATATTTCCCGATACAACAATAAAACAGTCCGGAAAAGCCTCTTCGTATATCCGTACAGCCGATGAGGTGGAGATTGTCGGACATCATGGCAGCCTTATCTCTGTGGGTCGTGAAGGTAGCCTTACGGGTAATAGGGTTGACTGTATTATTATGGACGACCTCTATAAAGATGCTATGGAGGCAAATTCGCCTATTACTCGCGAAAACTGCCGAGAGTGGTACACCTCTGTTGTCAGAACTCGTATGCACAACGATTCGCAGGAGATAATGGTCTTCACTCGCTGGCATGAGCAAGACTTAATTGGTACTATTCGTGAGTGTGAGACGGTTATAGACCTTACAGAGTGGAGTCAACTTGATAATATAGACCCCTCGGTATGGGTTAGCCTGAATTTTGAAGCTCTGAAGTGTGGTAAAGCAACGCAGATAGATCCCCGTAGCGAGGGTGAGCCACTCTGGGAGTCGCGACATAGTGCAAAACTTCTTGCCTCAAAGCGCAGACTCGACCCCGTAAAGTTTGAGTGTCTCTATCAAGGCAACCCCTCTACAAGTGAAGGCCTACTCTATGGGGATGGTTTTGCCTGTTACACAGCTCTTCCTACAGATATTGTAAGATATGGTAACTATACAGATACGGCAGATACGGGCGATGACTACCTCTGCTCAGTGTGCTATGCCGTGGATGCTGACGGAGTCATATATATAACCGATGTTGTCTATACCCGAGAGCCTATGGAGGTTACAGAACTGCTTGTAAGCAAGATGCTTAATGATACCAAAACCCGCGTAGCTAAGGTTGAAAGCAATAATGGCGGTAGAGGCTTTGCCCGTGTACTGCAACGCCTCTGCCCGCAGGTGCGCATTGAGTGGTTTCATCAGTCGGGAAATAAAGAGGCTCGAATCCTCTCAAATTCAGCCACCGTGCTGCATACCCTGCGTATGCCAAATGGCTGGCGACAATCCTGGAAGGAACTCTATAACCACCTCACAACATATCGCCGCCAATTCTCCTCCAACCGTTGGCACGATGCCGCCGATGTCCTTACCGGTATTGTTGAAACTGAGGTTACCGGAAAAAGGTTTAGGTCGAAAGTCTCATATTTGTCGTGATAGCACGGCATCTACTTCCGCTAACAAAAAGTACCCGCAATGAGCAGTACGAAAGTACAGCCCATCGCGGGTATTTTTGCCGAGCGTTGTACCTGCCGCGCTCTGACGACAAATTGGTGCAAGATGTAAGCGTAGTGCTGTCGAGATTTTTTTGCTGAGCGTGGCATCTACACCCTTCTAAGCACAAATTGGTGTTCTGATCTGGCGGAGGTAAAGCGCAACGATAAAGTTCTGCAGAACTCAATGTCCTGCAGAACTTTTTTTTGTGCAAAAGCTGTCTGCACTCCTTGCTTAATAACAACGGGGATGACTAATTTTTTAGTCATCCCCGTTTTATTCAGTCTCTTTAGTTATTGGCAACTCTTAGTCAATCATATCAAATCCTGTGTAAGGTACAAGTACCTCAGGGATACGGATACCCTCAGGGGTTTGGTTATTCTCAAGTAGAGCGGCTACGATGCGTGGTAGGGCGAGAGACGAGCCGTTAAGGGTATGTGCCAAGCGGGTCTTTTTATTCTCATCCTTATAGCGCAATTTGAGGCGGTTTGCCTGGAAAGACTCGAAGTTTGATACAGAAGAGACCTCTAACCAGCGTTTCTGAGCCTCAGAATATACCTCAAAGTCGTATGTAAGGGCTGATGTAAATGACATATCGCCACCACAGAGACGGAGTATTCTGTAAGGTAGTCCGAGAGATTTTACAAGGCCCTCTACATGTGCTACCATGCCGTCAAGAGCCTCGTAAGAGTTCTCAGGCAGAGCAAGCTGCACAATCTCAACCTTATCAAATTGGTGCAGACGGTTTAGTCCGCGTACATCCTTGCCATAAGAGCCTGCCTCACGACGGAAGCATGGAGTATAGGCTGTAATCTTTACAGGGAATTGGTTGCTCTCAAGGATTACATCGCGATAGATGTTTGTCAGCGGTACCTCGGCAGTAGGAACAAGGTAGAAGTTGTCTGCTGTAGCATGGTACATCTGACCCTCTTTATCAGGCAACTGACCTGTACCAAAACCTGATGCCTCATTGACCATAATAGGAGGTTCAACTTCACTATAGCCGGCTTTGGTATTATAATCAAGGAAGTAGTTGATAAGGGCGCGCTGTAGCCTTGCACCTTTACCTTTATAGACAGGGAAACCTGCACCTGTAAGCTTTACGCCAAGGTCGAAGTCTATAATATCATATTTACGCGCAAGCTCCCAGTGTGGCAGCGGGTTCTCCGGTAGCTCTGAGTAATTCTCGTCAATCTTTACAACAAGGTTATCCTCTGCGCTCTTTCCCTGAGGAACAATATCGGCAGGGAAGTTTGGCAAAAGAACAATCTGAGCGTTCAGCTCGGCAGTTACTCTCTCATGCTCCTGGCTCAGCTCGTTAGAGCGGGCTTTCAGCTGTGCAACTTGTGCTTTGCGCTCTTCTGCCTCCTCTCTTTTGCCCTGACCCATCAGTGCGCCAATCTCTTTGGCTGCCTTATTCTGCTGAGCAAGGGTGTTGTCAAGCTCCATTTGGAGAGCCTTTCTGTTGTCGTCAAGCTCCTCGATTTTTGCAATAATAGGTGCTGCATCAACACCTTTCTTTGCCAATTTAGCTATCGCAGCCTCTTTGTCGCCGCGTAATTGTTGAAGTGTAAGCATATATAGAATCGTTTAATTTCCTAATAGACCACAAAAGTAGCAAAAAAAAGTGTAAATGTTTCACTTGCCACCAATAAATTCGTAACTTTGTGGCAAATGAGCGATGTTATTAGAAATATAGAGTTACTTGCCCCTGCCAAAGATTATCTCTCGGCAGTAGATGCCATTGATTGTGGTGCTGATGCAGTATATATCGGCTGCCAGCGATTTGGAGCAAGGCATGCGGCAACAAACTCTGTGGAGGATATTGCAAAAGTTGTCGATTATGCACATCGTTTTGGGGTGAAGGTCTATGCGACGCTTAACACTCTTATCTTTGACGATGAAATTTCTGAGGCTGCAGCTCAGGCTCAATCTTTAGTGGATGTTGGGGTAGATGCACTTATAGTGCAGGATATGGCATACTGCCGTATGGGCCTTAATGTAGAGTTACACGCCTCTACGCAGACAAATTGTGCTACAGCAGAGAGGGTCAAGTTTTTCGAGCAGGTAGGCTTCTCTCGTGCTATTCTTGAACGCTCACTCTCTCTGGAGCAGATTAGAGATATTGCAGAGAGTACAAATATAGAGCTTGAGGCGTTTATTCACGGAGCTATATGTGTCTGTCATAGTGGGCGATGTTTTCTTTCGCGCTCTGTGAGCAACCGTAGTGGCAATCGTGGGCAGTGTAGCCAGCCGTGCCGTCTGCCGTATGACCTTACAGATGGCAATGGAGAGGTGTTTATAAAGGGTAAGCACCTACTCTCTGTTCGAGACCTTGATTTGTCGCATAGAATCTCAGAACTGTTAGATGCGGGGGTAAACTCGTTCAAAATCGAGGGTCGCCTAAAAGATAGAACCTATATTCGCAATATTGTAAGCTATTATAGAGGCTTGCTTGACTGCCATATTGCTGCGCGTAGTGATTGCAGAAGGGCCTCTGTAGGTGTCTCTAAGGTCGAATTTACTCCAAATCCAGTCAAGAGCTTTACTCGTGGCGGCTCAGAGTACCTCTTCGATGGCAAGAGGGCAGGGGTGGCGTCGTTTGATACCCCAAAGGCTTTAGGCGAGAGGTTAGGTGTGGTTAAAAGTATCTCTAAGTCTCGTTTTATGCTTGATGCCAAAAGTGATATTGCCACAGGCGATGGAATCTGCTTTATCTCTAACGGCGAGGCTGTAGGTACAAATGTAAATGGCGTTCAGGGCGAGTGGATTACACCTAATCGTATGGACGGTATAGCTGTAGGAACGGTGTTATTCCGCAATTACGACAGACTCTTCAGTCTTGCAGTTGAGCGTAGCCGTAATCGCAGAAGTATAGATGTGGATATGAAAATATCCTTTGCAAGAGATAGTGTAACTATTGAGGCTACAGATTGTCAAGGTGTTAGTATAACTCTTTGCCGAGATATAGAAACGGACGAGGTGCAGAACCGAGAAAAGATGGAGTCTGTAATCGTCTCAACACTCACAAAAAGCGGAGAGACAATCTTCTCTGTTAGAAATATAGATATTGAAAATCTCCGTTTTATTGCTGCCTCAGAACTTACGGCACTGCGTAGAGATACTCTTAAGGCTCTTGAGGAGTGTAGAAGAGAGAAATATACTCCAACGGGTAGTTTTGAGGAGAGACAATCCGCTGTTTATCCCCAGAGAGCACTTACCGAGCAGGATAATGTTACAAACGCTCTGTCAGCAGAGTTTTATCGTAGTCATGGCGTAAAGGATATATGTCAAGGTCTTGATTTACATGAAGATACGATAAATAAGAGAGTTATGATTTCGGATTACTGTATTCGCCGTGAGATAGGGCAGTGTTTGCTTAAAAATCCGACAATTACAACTCCATTGTACCTTGAGCGAGGTCGCAAAAAGTATCGCCTTGAGTTTGATTGCAAGGCTTGTCAAATGTCAATATACGATATATTATGAATATAAAGACAGTTTTCCCCGACTACACCCTTGTAGATACGGGAGGAGGTGAGAAACTCGAAAAGTTCGGAGACTATACCCTTCGTCGCCCAGAGCCTCAGGCTATATGGCGTAAAACGCTGACAGAGGAGCAGTGGCAGAGTGCTGCCGATGCATCTTTTATCAGAGATAGCCGTAGTGAGGAGCGAGGAGAGTGGCACCTTAAAAAAGGTATGCCTTCGCGTTGGATAGTTCGTTATGACTATAAAGATATGCACCTGAAATTCAGACTCGGACTCACATCTTTTAAGCATGTGGGACTCTTTCCTGAGCAGGCAGCAAATTGGAATTTTATTTACGATAGCTGTAAAGAGATTGAAAATTGTAAGGTGTTAAATCTCTTTGCATATACAGGTGGCGCAACCCTTGCAGCCAAGGCCGCCGGAGCATCTGTAACCCATGTCGATTCTGTAAAGCAGGTGGTTAGTTGGGCAAGAGAGAATATGGAGTCAAGCAATCTTGACTCTGTGAGATGGATTGTTGAGGATGCACTGAAATTTGTACAACGCCAGGTGCGACGAGGTAGTCGCTATAATGGTATAATTCTTGACCCTCCTGCTTATGGTAGAGGTGCTAATGGCGAAAAGTGGGTGCTTGAGGAGAATATTACCCAAATGCTTGAGTGTTGTGCAGAACTCCTTGAAGAGCAAAACTCATTTTTAGTACTCAATCTCTACTCTATGGGTCTCTCTTCGACCCTTGCCAGAACTGCTGTCAGGGAGTGTTTCGGAGCCCCAAAGGTTGAGGAGTGTGGCGAACTCTATTTTGAGGATAAAGCACAAAAACAGTTGCCGTTAGGTACTTATTATAGATTTAAGAGATAAAAATATGGTGGCATCGTTGATTATTTTCGGAATTTTGAGCGGCTCGCTCTTTGCCGTGCTTGTCGGTATTCTGGGCGCAGGACGAAAAATTGGCTTTGGATGGGCTTTTGTACTATCACTGCTCTTTACTCCTATATTGGGTCTGCTCTTTACCCTTGTCTCCGACCCTCTGCCAACGGGCGAAAAGCGTTGGGGTTGTATCGCAAACTTTATTCTTGCAGGGGCGATTATAACTCTGGTGTTGTTTGTTTTGGCTATCTTAAATTTGTTGTGATAGCGGCACATTTGCACTTATAAGGGCATACCTGCTTCCGCTAACAAAAAGTGCCGACAATGAGCAGTACACTTAGTACAGCCCATCGTCGGCATTTTTGCCGAGCGTTGCATCTACGCCCTTCTAAGCACAAATG
>JAFWBN010000210.1 GCA_017507075.1 Alistipes sp.
CGCTGACCTTAGTGTCTCTAAGGACTCTAGGGTCTCTAAGGTCATTAGGGACGCGCGCCAAGATTAAAGCACCCCTTCCGCCAAATCAAAGTACCTACCCAATTTGTCGTCAAAAGGTAGTAGTTGCAAGGCACACGAGAAACCGAGCGCGCAGCATACAAAACGTATGTGAGCAGCTCGGTTATCGAAGTGTAACGCAGCAAATGCTGCCTTTTCACGACAAATTACAAATTATTGTGCATCTGTAATTGTAATATCATACTCCAAAGCATCAATCTTGTAAGCACCGCTCTGGCTCTGCATGAGCCAATCGCCGCCATGAGTTGATACGATAAGTTTATAGTTGCCGTTATCGTCAACCTTCTCAAATAATATTCGGCCACTTGTAAATGCAAAGGTCTCAGGAGCTCCCTCAAGGTAAGATATATAACCTCCTGTCATGTTACCACCCTCTCCGGCAGTAAATGCAACTCCATCGATAACACCACCCTCGGTCTGAAGAACCATTACAAAGTCGCCATTAACGCTTGTACTTGTAAGGGTTACAATGTTGCCCTCTACTTTCTTTGTAAAGTTAGTAAAGCTCCAATCATTAAGATTGAAAGGATAAGCCTGTACTGTTACCTGATATCCCAATGGACCCATGTAAGCACCAACAATCATAACCTCATTTCCTGCCTCATCAACAGCTGCAAGATTGAAAGTAAGATAGTTGTTATCCTCCTTAGGCATTGCTGTCATTACATTAACACCGTAAGGGTTGCCGTACTCATCTGTGCCCTCTTTTGCTATAGGAAAGTATGTTTTGCCATCTGCATAAAAATTAGTGTATGTTGGGTCGCAGAAGATGCAAGACACTGCTGGAAGTGCTGTCATAGTTTCAATAGAGCCTGCAACAGATGCATAGTCTCCAGCAGCCAAGTAGCCTGCATAAGGATTAGTTACAACATCAAACATAACCAAATTTGCTGCAACATCTGCTGTACTAGATGACAGGATGGTCATTATTCCAGGCAGACCCATCTGGCTCAAATCCTGTGTCATCATAAGGGCATCGAAGTAAACCTCAATAACAGGAGCCTCAGGAGCAAGAGTAGTTACACCAACAGGGTCAGAGAGAGTAACCTTACCCTGATTCTTAGCAGCTACATAGAAGTCATAAGATACACCTGACTCAAGACCTGTAACCTCAACATAAACATCCTCCTTATTAAGCTCTGCCAAAGCAGTACCATCAGCAAATACCTTATCAGCAGTTACGCCCTCAGTGTATTTAGGGACAACGAGCCAAGAAGCCTCCTCAGCATTTGCGGTAGTTACAAATACAGCAAAACCATCCTCAAAAACCTCCTCGTCAGCTACAGCAGCAACGGTTGGGTAAGGGATAGCTGCACCTGGTACCATTGTAATAGGTGTTGCGTATGAGCTATGACCAAAGTTCTTAGCAAGTGCATAGATAGCATACTCTACACCAGCCTTAAGACCGGTTTTAGTTACAACCTGCTCAAATGGAAGGTCAAGCTGTGGGTCAAGAGTTGATGCGCTGTCCATCTCAAGCTCTGGCTGCTCTACATCAGCAGAGCCCTCAACAACCCAATAGTAACAATCCTCTGCATCTGTAACATTTACAGTGAAAGAGATTGAGTTCTCACCTACCTCTCCCGGAGTCAAAGTAACCACTGGAGTAGGGTAATTGTCAGCAACCTCTGTATTGCAGGCTGTAAACATGCCTGTCATCGCCAAAAGAGACGAAACAAGAAGCAAAAGTCTAAATTTTTTCATATTAACAATTTTTTAGTGAATAATAATCTTATACTTCTCAGTGCCAATTAGCTATAAAGCACCGATTTGCAGTGCAAGATATAAATAAATTTTTTCAAAACAAAATCTTTTACCACATTACCGCCCTATTTATCGGCAACACCCACTTACAAACTGTAACTTTTAGGTCTGTTTTTAAGACAAATTTTAACCACTTTATCGACAACTGCATATAACTATTGAAGAGTTAAGGGGTTAGAAAAAATTTTTAATATTTTTTGAATTTTTAACATAAAACCCTTTATAAGTGGGTTTTGATGCTATTTTTTGAAAAATCAAGACAACCTGAGTTGCACGCGCATTGAGTATAGCGCACTCCAAGATTAAAGCACCACCTCCGCCTAATTAAAGCACCAATTTGTCGTCAGAGTGGTGCATTTACAAGGCTCGGCTAAAAAGACAACGAAGGGCTGTACTATGCGTACTGCCCTTTGTTGAATTTTTAGTTAGCCGATGGAAATGTGCCGCTATCACGACAAATTCACAACAAATTACTTTAATCGACCTTAATATCCGTATTTACATTTTTCGAGCCTGCAAGTGCATAGTAAAGCATATATACAAGACCTGCGACTACCAACCAATAGCTTACAAGGTAGCTACCTGTAATATCGACAATCCAATTCTGGACAAATGGGAGGATACCACCACCGCAAACAAGTGCCATAAAGATACCAGAGCCCTTCTCAGTATATTTACCAAGGCCCTCAACAGCCAAGTTGAAGATACCGCCCCACATAACAGAGGTACACAGACCACAAAGAACAAGCAGGGCTGCATTTACAGGGACCTGAGCCAGACCAAAGCCCTGAGTTCCTTTGAATACAGGGAGGTTTACAGATGTCTCCGGATTAAGTACGATAGCACCCAAAACAAGACACAGACCGATAACAGATACTGTTGCAAGCATATTCTTTGCTGAAACTTTCGCACCCAAAGCAGCACCGGCAAGACGACCAACAAGCATCAAGAACCAATATGTAGCTGTAACTGTTCCTGCGATAGCCTCAGCACCCTCGCTTACGCTCAGACCGCCATTTTGCAGCCATTTCTGGAGAACATTTGGAATACCAACCTCTACACCTACATATATAAATATACATATAGCACCCAGAACAAAGTGGCGGAAAGACATTGGACCGATGCCAGACTTATCCTCAACTTTTACATTTTGTGGTGCATTTTCAGGAATCTTTGTAAGCGAAATGACTACAAATGCTGTTGCAAAGATTGCAAGGGCTGTGTACATAAGTGGGAAGACATCGCTAATAACAGCATTTTTGATTCCATTTGGAATAAGTACGCCTGTAAGGAAGATTACCGCTGTACCCATCAGTGAGTTAAATGAGCCTCCTACCTGAATAAGCTGATTACCACGATTACCGCCACCACCGAGCTTATTGAGCATCGGATTGACTACGATATTGAGCATACACATAGAGAAACCTGCTACAAAAGCACCAAGCAGATATACGCCAAAGCTCTCGGCAACGCCAGACAGAGTTTGGATTGCAACACCTGCAAAACCTACTGCAATAGCGATAAGTGCAGTCTTTTTGTAGCCATAGTTCTGCAATATGTTACCTGCAGGAATACCCATGCAGGCATAAGCGATAAAGTTGGCAAGAACGCCCAGAGTTCCCATCCAATTTGGAACCTCAAACTGATTTTTAAGAATATCACCCATAGGTGATGCAAGATTGGTTACAAACGAAATCATTCCGAAGAGCAGAATCATTACGATAATAGCCAATACATTACTACTTTGTTTTTGATTACTCATAATATTGTAGATTAGATTGTTAAAGTTCTATTTTTCTCTCTCTGCGATAAATGTACACAAGTCCATCATTGCCTGACGATACTCGCTTGGCGCAAGGTGTGCCAATTCCGACATGGCTCGCTGCAAAAAGCGGTTCATTATCTGTTTTGCAGCCTCAACGCCACCCTCTCGCTCCACTTCTGCCCTTACCCTCTCGACTGCACTATCATCTGTTGTACAGAGTTCTAAAAAGTTCAAAATCTCGGACTTCTTCTCCGGAGAGACTTTCTCCAACACCTCGATAAGTGGCAAGGTAATTTTGCGCTCTCTCAAATCATTCCCCGAAGGTTTGCCCGTCTTCTCTGTCGGAGTATAGTCAAGAATATCATCGGCAATTTGGAAGGCCATGCCTATCATCTCGCCAAATTTATGCATCGACTCCACGGTTTTGCGCTGTGCGCCTACCGACATTGCACCCGCCGAGGCACAGCAGGCGAACAGAGAGGCTGTTTTTTTGTAGATTATATCGAAATAGGCATCCCTTGTAGTATCCATTTTGTTTGCGTGGTCGCTCTGCAAAATTTCGCCCTCGCACAACACTGACATATTTCCGATAATATGTGATAACAAATCGAACTGCCCGCTCTTTAGGCCTATATCCATATTTCGAGCTAAGATATAATCACCCACAATAACCGCATTTTTAGATTGCCAGCGGGCATTGACAGATGCTTTTCCTCTACGCAGATTTGACTCATCAATAACATCATCATGGACAAGTGATGCTGTGTGAATCATCTCTATCAACATAGCTGCAAGGTGTGTTCGTTTGCCAAAACTACCTGTAGCAGATGTTGCTGCAGCAGAGAGCATTGTAAGAGTTGGGCGCAGACCTTTACCCCTGGAAGAGAGAATATACTCTATCATCTCGGCGAGCAGAGTTCCCTCCTTCTCATTAAAGGATTTACGGACAAAGACTTCAAACTCGTCCAATGAGGTTGCTATAGGTTTGCGAATATCATCTAATGTTACCATAAAGTAGCCTAAAAAGTCTTATATTTTAGCAAAGGTAAGCAATTTTTGGGAGAGAGACCCGAATTATCAATGTTTTTTTGTATTTTTGGCAGTAGAAAGATTATATGTGATATGAAAATAGAGTTTTTGAAGCGAATATTTCCAAAATTTATACCTGCAATAGTTGCTGCAGCACTGTTTTTTGTTGTTTGTGCCGTATGTTTTGCCCCACAGTTTGAGGGTAGGGTGCTTGCCATGCACGATATACAGCAATTTGACGGCATGAGTAGCGATATTAGAGCGCATCGCGCAGCTACAGGTGAGGACCCTCAGTGGACGGGAAATATGTTTGGCGGCATGCCCGCATACTTGATAAACATACGCTATCCTGCACAATTTATAAAGAGTTGCGCAGACAAAGTGTTGGGAAGTATTGGAGAGCCATTGTGTCTGATATTTTTTGCCATGTTCTCCATGTGGATTATGGTTGTAATGATGGGTATAAGTCCGTGGATAGGCATTATTGCGGCATTAGCATACGGACTTTCGACATACTTTTTCCTTATTATCGGAGCCGGACATATAACAAAAATGTGGGCAGCGGTATATGCTCCGGCAATGATGGGTGCGATATATATGACACTTCGCGGGCGTAAACTACTCGGAGGTGCGCTTGCAGCCCTATTTGCAGCCTTAGAGATTGGGGCAAATCATCCGCAGATAACATACTATTTCCTGCTTGCAGCCCTTGCGTTATGGGTCAACGACCTTGTTTTTGCCTGGAAAGAGAAGCATCTTAGAGATTTTGGTATTCGTACAGCCGTTCTTGCTGCAGCAGCAATACTTGCGGTGGGTGCAAACTTCTCGTCGCTATTCTATACCATGCAGCACTCAAAAGATACTATTCGTGGCGGAAGTGAGGCTTTATCAGCTCTTGAGGGGCAGAGTGCAGATGGTCTTGACCTTGACTATGCAACGGCTTGGAGCTATGGTATTACAGAGAGTTGGACAATGCTTGTGCCTGACTTTATGGGCGGAGAGAGCGGTTTTGACGGCTACTCGACAGACAGAAATGCACCACTTCAGCAGGCTCTAAAGGAGTGGAATTACTTTGATTTTATGGGAGTGCCGAAAAACTATGTTATCCCATACTTCACAGATATTACATATTGGGGCACTCAACCTTATACGGCAGGCCCGACATATCTTGGTGCGGTAGCAATATTTTTAGCTCTCCTCGGGTTATTGCTTGCAGACAAGAAGAATCGTTGGTGGATTGTTGCAATAAGCATATTTGCGTTGTTACTATCTTGGGGTAGCAATGCCATGTGGTTTACAAAGCTCTGCTACAACTATCTGCCGATGTACAATAAGTTCAGAACTGTATCTATGGCTCTTGTAGTATTGCAGTGGAGTGTACCTCTGCTTGCTGCCTTGGCTCTTTGGCATATCTTTAAGGATGAAAATAGAGAGAAGTTGCGTAAGGCTCTGTTATGGAGTGGAGGAATTACAATCAGCGTACTACTACTCTTCAGTATTGCAGGCGGTTGGTTATTCGACTTTGGAGAGGAGAGGAGTGCCTTGACCGTAAGCCACCGTTTTGAGCAGATTTTCAAGAGCGCAGGGGCTGAAGATATGATAAAAGAGGGGCTACACGACCAGATAGGTTGGTCTATAGCCGAGGCTGTTGCAGATGAAAGAGAGCAGATGATGAGCAGTGATGCCATCCGCTCGCTTATATTTGTGGTGCTTGCCGCAGCTGTTATCGCTTTGCTATACTTTGGAAAACTAAAGAGGGGTTATGCCATAGCACTGCTCTCTACACTGATTGTTGCCGATATGGTGCCTGTAGCTATGAGATTTTTGTCGCACGACGATTTTGTTGCTCCTCGGAAGACTCAAATTGTGGCAACAGATGCCGACAAAGCCATAGCAAAAGACAAAGAGTTAGGATTTAGGGTACTAAATCTGTCGGTCTCTCCGTTTAATGATGCAACAACATCTATGTTCCACCGCTCTGTAGGTGGTTATCATGGTGCTAAACTTGGTCGTTATCAGGATATTATTGACTACTACCTTCCTGAGTCTATGCCGCATGAGCGTATTTTGGATATGCTCAACACAAAGTACATCATCTCTCCGGAGGGGGAGGTTGTGCTGCGTGATACAGCCTTCGGTGCTGCGTGGTTTGTGGACTCAGTGCTTGAGGTAAGAGGTGCAGCAGAGGAGATTCAGTCGCTCGGACTTGTTGACCTTGCCTCTACGGCTGTAGTAGCAGAGGGTGATGCCCCTATGCAGGATGCATACTCTACAGAGGGTTGGATAAAGCTTGTGGAGTATGCTCCAAACAGACTCAAGTATGAATACAATGCCGAAGAGGGGGCTTTTGCAGTCTTTTCTGAGATATTCTACGACAAAGGTTGGAGCGTTACTATAGATGGGCAGAAGGCTGACGCTCTGAGAGTTGACTATATATTAAGAGGTATGCAGCTACCTGCTGGCAGACACTTGGTTGAGTGGTCTTTCAAAGCTCCTTATTGGGGTATAGTAGAGGCTGTAACACTAATTTGCTCACTTATAGTGGTTGTATCGGTTATTTTGGTTTTAATTTTTGGCAAGAGATATGAAAGGTAAAATTTTACGCTCCTATACTGTTTCTACAATCAGTATAGCACTTGTACTCTTCGTGCTGGGAGGTATTGGTTATACTATATACTCACTCTTCAGCTCTGCACACACCCTTCGTGAAGGTGTAGTTATGCTTGTTGAACTAAAAGATAGCGTTACAGAGGAGCAGAGAGACTCTCTGCAGAGTCAAATATCATCAAAGAGCCTCGTCGCCTCAGTGGGTTTCGTCTCCAAAGAGGCAAAACTTGAGGATAAAGAGTTCCGCAGAGCCTTTGATGTTGACATCGAGGGTATCTTAGGCGAAAATCCTCTGCCAGACTCATTTGATGTAACCCTTACAGCCGAAGCCTCAGACAGTGCTGCACTGATGGCTCTTGTAGAAGAGATAAAAGCGTTGGACGGTATTGCACATGTATCATATCCCGAAGAGCTACTCTCTCAAGTACACTCGGTACTCGATACTATGCAATTGCTCTTGCTGCTATTCGGCGGTGCTATGCTGATAATATCCCTTGTTCTGCTGAATAATACGGTACGCCTAACGATAATATCACATAGAGAGGCTATAAAGACAATGAAACTTGTAGGTGCTACGAAGTGGTTTATCACAAAGCCGTTTATTGCCCGTAGCGCAGTACAAGGACTTATTGCCGGCATTGTGGCAACACTACTATTTGGTGGCGCAATGTTTGGCATAGACCATACCTTGCCACAACTCGGTATTGCAGCTCAAATAGAGCTACTTGCAATTATCGCGGCCACAATGATTGTCGCAGGTGTTGTTACTGCAGTAGTCTCTACATGGATTACGGTAGCTAAATTTGTAAATATGAAGTCTAATAAAATATACCTATACTAATTATGAAAAAGTGGTTTGATAATATAAAAAATGCTAATGATGACAATATGCCGCTATCTATGAAAAACTACCTGCTCATAGCCCTCGGCGCAGTAATTATCGTTATCGGCTTTGTCCTAATGTCCGGAGGCGAACCCTCAACACCCGAAAACTTCGACTACTCAATATTCTCCTTCCGCCGAATTACCTTGGCTCCTATCGTTGTAGTAGCCGGATTTGCCTTTGAAATATACGCAATACTTAAACGATTTTAATCACAATCAACCGCTTAAGTAGCTAATCGTCTCTAAAAATTTGCGCGCATCCTCCGCCAAATTAGAGCCCCAATTTGTCGTCAGAGTGGTACACCAAAGCACCGCCCCATTTGTGCTTAGAAGGGCGTAGATGCCACGCTCGGCAAAAATGCTGACAGCACTACGCTTATATCTTGCACCAATTTGTCGTCAGAGTGGTACACCAAGGCACCGCCCCATTTGTGCTTAGAAGGGCGTAGATGCCACGCTCGGCAAAAATACCCGCGATGGGCTGTACTTGTGGTACTGCTCATTGCGGGCACTTTTTGTTAGCGGCAGCAGGTATGCCCTTATAAGTGCAAATGCCCAATTTGTCGTCAGAGTGGTGCATTTACCACGCTCGCCCTGAGAAACAACGAAGGGCTGTACTTGCGGTACTGCCCTTTGTTGGAGTGAAGGGTAGCGGCAGTAAATGTGCCACTATCACGACAAATTCACGACAAATTTACAACTTCTCCCCAAAACACAAATCCCCTGCATCACCCAATCCGGGAACGATATATTTATTTTCGTTCAGGTACTCATCCACAGTACCAATCCAGAGGGTTGCATCATTTTCCAAATCTATATTCTCTGCGACCATCTTAACGCCCTCAGGGCAACCGATAACAGAGGCGATATGTGTATGTGCCGGTTTTCCACAACGAGCGATAAGTTCCTTATAGACAGCAACCATTGAGGCTCCTGTAGCCAGCATAGGGTCGGCTATAATAAGAGTTTTACCCTCAAGAGATGGGCTGGCAAGGTACTCCAAGGCGATAGTAAAATCGCTCTCTGTAAGGCCTTTGCGATAGGCTGAGATAAAGGCATTTTCTGCGCTATCAAAGTAGTTAAGAAAACCCTGATGCAGTGGCAAACCTGCTCTTAAAATGGTAGCTAAGACCACTTTATCTTGTGGAAGATTGACGGTTGCCGTACCAAGTGGTGTTGTAATATCCTGAGGTTGATAGTTCAATGTCTTAGAAATCTCATACGAGAGAATTTCGCCTATACGCTCTATATTTCTGCGAAAGCGCATAGAATCACCCTGCACAGCAACACTTCTGAGCTGTGAAAGGTAGATATTGACAAGCGAATTTTGAGAGTCAAGGATATGAATCATAGCAAGTTAGTATAAAAAGTTATTGAACGGGTATCTTCCACAATGTATCTCGCGCACCATACCATACAGGTCTCGGCGGAATTTCTCGATATTGGTTTTTTCGACAGCCGAGAGGAATATGCATGGTGTATTTTGTTTAGCAAACCAACTTTCGCGCAAATCATCAAGAGAGCGATTCTCCTTTGTTGCAGGGGTTAAATCGTCCTCCTCTTTTTTAATATATGTATAGGCGTCTATCTTATTAAACACAAGATATGTAGGCTTATCGCCCGCTCCAATATCCTGAAGGGTCTGCTTGACGACATCTATCTGCTCCTCAAACTGAGGGTGGGAGACATCGACAACATGTATCAGAAGGTCGGCCTCGCGCACCTCGTCAAGAGTCGATTTGAAAGACTCGATAAGCTCTGTAGGCAGCTTACGGATAAAACCAACTGTGTCAGAGAGCAGAAATGGCAGATTATCAAAAACTACTTTGCGCACCGTTGTATCAAGTGTTGCAAAGAGTTTGTTCTCGGCAAAAACATCGCTTTTTGATATAAGGTTCATAAGCGTTGACTTGCCGACATTGGTATATCCGACAAGCGAAACCCTTACCATACTGCCTCGATTTGAACGCTGGACTGCCATCTGGCGGTCAATCTTCTTCAAATCCTCCTTGAGCTTTGAGATTCGGTTGCGCACAATACGGCGGTCTGTCTCAATCTCACGCTCTCCGGCACCACCACGAGTACCTGTACCTCCTCGCTGACGCTCAAGGTGGGTCCACAGACCCGCTAAGCGAGGCAACATATACTCACACTGCGCAAGCTCTACCTGGGTCTTTGCATAAGCCGTCTGCGCACGCTGACGGAAGATGTCAAGGATTAGACGGGTGCGGTCAATAACCCTGCACGGCATTGCAGCCTCGATATTTCGGGTCTGAGAGGGCGAGAGTTCATCGTCAAAGATGACGGTATTTATCTCATTCTCGGCACAATAGGTCGCAATCTCCTCCAACTTTCCCGGACCGACATATATTCGGGAGGAGGGTTGTGGCAGACGCTGAGTAAAACGACGCACAGTGGTTATAGAGGCTGTCTGAGCAAGGAACTCAAGCTCGTCAAGGAACTCAAAAGCCTGACGAGGCTCCTGATTGTCCCTAATTACAGCAACAAGCACGGCGCGCTCCTGCTGCTGAGGCTCTGTAAGCTGATTTTTGGTGTTGTTCTTGTTACTATCCATATATCAAAAAGAGGAGTTACCGAAAAGTAACCCCTCTTATTTTTCCGTTGTAAATTAGTTCTGGATGCGGAAGTCAACCGGCAGAGTATATTTAACTCGCACAGTCTGGTTACGCTGCTTACCAGGCTTCCACTTAGGAGAGGTCTTAAGCACGCGAACTGCCTCGTCTGAGAGTGAAGAGTCCGGAGACTGGAGTACCTGAATATTTGTTAGAGTACCGTCTCTCTCTACCACAAACATAAGGAATACACGACCAGAGATGTTGTTCTCCTGTGCAATCTGTGGGTAGCGAATCTTAGACATTACCCAGTTACGGAATTTGTTGATGTCTCCACCCTGGAAAGATGGCATCTCCTCAACCTTCACAAATGGCTGGTCGTCCTCGATACTCTCATCCTCAACAGCAACCTGCTGGATAATCTCGACATTCTCGTCAAACTCGGCAAAGTCAAAACCGGTCTCGATTTTCTCGTCATTGGTTACGATGTTAAGCACATCGGTAATAACGGTAATCTCGGTCTTCTTTGGAGGCTCAGGCTTCTGCTCCTCCTGACGAGTAATCTCAGTAATCTGCTCCTCTACAGGACCATAATTCATGTCGATCTTCTCAACTGTAACCTCCTTAGGGGAATAGAGGAAAGCGGCGATAACCACGAGAAGAGCGAGTACCAAGCCAATCTCAAGCAGCACTGTGCGCTTGTTATTGACATCAACTTTAGGATTTTTCTTCAGTTCCATTTATAAGTAAGTTTTAATATTGTCTTCACAACTCAACAACCTGCAAAAACACTTCGCAGGCATACTTTGGCACAAATATAGGGATTATTTTTCAAAAAAAACACTTATTATCAAAAAAATCGTGATTTTTCTGTACTTTTGTGGGCAGTAAGGAGTTTTATTACCTATGCCAGAAACAATGAATACGCCCCTTAGACCACTATACGGTTGCACGCTTGCAGAGCTGCAAAATATCACGGCTCAGATTGGTATGCCGCGCTTTGCGGCGGCACAAATCGCCCGCTGGCTCTACAAGCGCACAGTTACAGATATTGAACAGATGAGCGACCTGTCTAAGGCAAACCGAGCAAAGCTTGCCGAAAGCTACTGCATAGGCCTAAGCGCGCCGGTCAAGGAGAGTACATCTGCCGACGGCACAAAAAAATACCTCTTCAAAACGCGCGAGGGCGAGGCTATAGAGTCTGCATATATCCCCGACAAAGAGAGGGCTACACTCTGCGTATCCTCGCAGGCAGGTTGTCGTATGGGCTGCCGATTTTGCGCAACAGCAAGGCTTGGGCTCAAACACTCGCTATCGGTCTGCGATATACTCAACCAAATAGCATCACTGCCTGAGCGTGAGAGACTTACAAATGTTGTATATATGGGCATGGGAGAGCCGTTTGACAATATCGAAAACCTCCTTAAAGCCCTCGAAATCATGACCGCAGAGTGGGGATATGGTTGGTCGCCAACGCGCATTACCGTATCTACGGCAGGCGTGGCTAAGGAGCTTAGGAGATTTCTCGACAGCACATCTGTACACCTTGCCGTATCACTGCACAACCCTTTCCATGAGGAGAGGGCCGAAATTATGCCAATCGAAAAGGCATACCCTATAGCAAGTGTGGCAGATATTCTGAGAGAGTACGACTTCTCGCACCAACGCAGAGTATCTTTTGAATATATCGTTATGAGCGGACTGAACGACTCGCCACGACATATCAAAGAGCTATGCCGACTCCTAAACGGTATAAAGTGCAGAATAAACCTTATCAGATTTCATAAAATACCCGACTCGCCTTACTTCTCGCCCGACAATAAGGCAATGATTGCCTTCAGAGACGCCCTTACACAAAAAGGCATTATGACAACCATCCGCGCCTCTCGCGGCGAAGATATCAAGGCCGCCTGCGGACTGCTGAGCGCAGAGGCAGAGAGGTAGGAGCGCAGCATTTGGTAACTCCGCGCGCTGACCTTAGTGTCTCTAAGGACTCTAGGGTCTCTAAGGTCATTAGGGACGCGCGCCAAAATTAAAGCACCCCTCCGCTAAATCAAGGTCAGATGCACAATAACAGCAAATGACAATAAATGACAGCGGGCTAAAGCCCTTAATACTGCGCGCAAAGCGCGCTATTGTATGTCATTTAGGGCTGAAAGCCCGTTGCTATTAAATGCCATGTGTCATTATTCTGCGCGCGCTGACCTTAGTGTCTCTAAGGACTCTAGGGTCTCTAAGGTCATTAGGGACGCGCGCCCAAATTAAAGCACCCCTCCGCTAAATCAAGGTCAGATGCACAATAACATTTAATGACAAAAAATGACAGCGGGCTAAAGCCCTTAATACTGCGCGCAAAGCGCGCTATTGTGTGTCATTGAGGGCTGAAAGCCCGTTGCTATTAAATGCCATTTTTATCTCCGTCGCTCAATTAAAGTTCAACCTCTGCCAAATTAAAGTACCTACCCAATTTGTCGTCAGAGTGGTGCATTTACAACGCTCGCCCTGAGAAACAACGAAGGGCTGTACTCCTCGTACTGCCCTTTGTTGGGATGAAGGGTAGCGGCAGTAAATGTGCCACTATCACGACAAATTCGCTCCCGTTCATACACATTTTCAAACTATTCACAATGCTTTTTCCACCGCTCACGGGTAAAATTGGTCTAATTGTCAGATTTTCACTAACTTAGCACAAATTTCCGCGAATTTTAGCAAATTTTATTTATAACTTAAACGCATTATTAAAAATGAAAAACTTGAAATTTTATGAGTCGCCAACCATCGAGGCTATGGTTTTTGCGGCTGAGAACGGTTTTCAGGCAAGTGTTGAGCCGTTTGCAGTAGGTATTCTGGACTACAACGAGGAAACTACTTTGGATTGGTAAAATTGTCTAACCTAAAAAAAATGAAGAGAATTATGAAAAAGATTTATGCATTTATGGTTGCGGCAATTGCACTTACAGCCGTATCATGTAATAACGAGGCTATCGACGAGGTAGTTGGTGGCGAGAATATCGTAAATGGCGATTATATCACAACTCTTACTGTTGGTCTTGACAACACCCGTACTCAATATTCAGAGGGTAAGACTATCTGGACTGCAGGCGACGAGATTTTACTCAACGATAGCGTATATAAGCTTACCGATGGCGCAAACTCTGGCATTGGTACTTTCTCTCTTAAGGAGGGCGAGACTCCAATTTTGGCAGGTTTGGACACCTACAATGTTAGGTATCCTGCAAATCATGATGATATCCCTACAAATCAGGACGCTGTTGCAGGCTCTTTCGACCCTAAAGCTGCTGTACTTGGCACAAGCACTAATGGTCTTGAGGGTCTTACACTCTGCCCATATCACGCACTTGTTAAGTTTACTGTAGCTGCTGATGCTCAGAGCGTATCACTGCTCGGCTATACCCTTGAGGGTACAATCACTGCAGGCGAGACTTACTATATTGCTGTTAATCCTAAGACATACGCAGGTCTTACAGCTGTAGTTGATGAGACTGAGGTAAAATCTACTGCAAAGGAGATTAAATTTGATGTTTGCGATGTTCTTAACCTTGGTGTTCTGCCTGTAAAGAGTGCTTGGGGTGTTGCTGGTAGTCATAACAATTGGCTTGCTAATGCTCCAACAGTGATGCTTTTTGATGGTACTTATCATGTAGCTTACAACCTTCCAAAGGGTATATCTTTCCAATTCACAAGAGACGGTTCTTGGGCTATTCAAAGAGGTTTTGGTTACGCAGGAAACGCTGTTGCAGATAGTTGGAATTTGACCAATGGTAATAGTAATATTACTCTTCCTACAGAAGCAGATGCATATGACATTTATTTTAGCTCTGAGAACGGCGTATTCAATGTTGTAGCTGCAGGAACAAAGGTTACAGACTATGTTTTGCCTGAGGGTAAAGCTATCTATCTCAAGATACATAGGGATTGGACTGATGCAAATGCTTACTTTGATGCTTGGGTATGGGGTTCAGCTAAAGCTGATGCTTGGTATGATTTCACGAAAATTGGAGAGGGTTACGACACTTATCGCACCTTTGTTCCAAATGATGCTACCGGTATGAAAATTGTTAGAAGAAATCCTGCAGAAGCTGGAAATACTTGGGATAGCAACACTTCTTGGGGTGATTCTGGCGACCAGACTATTAGCAGCAACATGTTCGTTGTATATGGTTGGAACGATTATGTTTGGGAGACATACGCAGAGTAATGCATTACACTGCTAATTTTTTCAGAGCCGAGGTTTTCTCGGCTCTGTTTTTTATCTTTGCAGCATGAAACGGATTTTAACACTTATTGCGATTGCATTTACCCTGACTGCGCAGGGGCAGTATAGGGCGGCACTGATGGGAGACTCGATATTTGACAGCTGGGACAGCGTAAAGCATGGAGGTCATCCGGAGTTTTTCTCACAGAATAGAATACTCAACTGCGGAAAAAGCGGGCAGGTAACTTCACAGATGGTAGAGCGTTTTAACAGAGACATTATACAAAATGCCCCAAAAACAGTGTTTATATGTGGCGGAACTAACGACATAGCACAGAACAAAGGCTACATACCAAACCGACAGATAGCAAAGAATATAGCCACAATGGCAGAGACGGCAGAAAAAGCCGGAATAGAGGTGGTGCTTTGCTCACTGCTCCCCGCCGCAAAATATCCATGGAAAACAGAGATTAAACCCGTAAAACCTATAGCAGGCCTAAACCGTAGAATAAAAAAATTGGCAAAACGCAAAAACTACGGATTTATAGACTTCTATACACCCCTCGCCGCAAAAGATGGCTCCCTGCCAAAAACACTATCTAAAGATGGCGTACACCCAAATAGCGACTGCTACAACATAATGGAAAGCATCCTAAAAAAGTGGTTAGAATAACTGCCTAAGTACCGCCGCTTTTTGAAAAAAGCGGCACCAAAAACTTTCAGAGAAACTGCGTTTCTCTTGTGTGTTGCGGATTTAGGATAGCCTGGCGGCTATTACGCTAAAAAATAGAGTCCTTTTCACTTTCAAACAAGTTTGAGTGAAGGACTCTATTTTTCATCGTACCATCTTCGATGGTTTTCCTAAATCCGAATACTGCGAAACTTAGTTTGTTCTGTAGCGTGCTATTGTATGTCATTTGTCATTATCCCGCGCGCTGACCTTAGTGTCTCTAAGGACTCTAGGGTCTCTAAGGTCCTTAGGGACGCGCGCCAAGATTAAAGCACCCCTCCGCCAAATTAAAGTACCTACCCAATTTGTCGTCAGAGTGGTGCATTTACAAGGCTCGGCTAAAAAGACAACGAAGGGCTGTACTTGCGGTACTGCCCTTTGTTGAATTTTTAGTTAGCCGATGGAAATGCGCCGCTATCACGACAAATGCTACAGTGGTAATTCCAACTGATCTATCTCATGATTAAAAGTGAGTCTATGATATGGCGAGAGGCCATATTTTCGGATAGCGAGGCGATGGTCGCGGGTGGGGTATCCTTTATTTTTTGCCCAGCCGTATTGAGGGTACTCTTCGGCGAGGGAGAGCATATATTCGTCGCGGAAAGTTTTAGCAAGGACCGAGGCGGCGGCGATATCTGCATATTTTCCGTCGCCCTTGACGATACATTGGTACGGGATAGGGAGTGTTGTACGGAATCTATTGCCGTCGATAGCTAAGAATTGGGGTTGCAGGCTGAGGTTTTGAACGGCCTGAGACATGCCCTCGAAGGAGGCGTTGAGGATATTTATTTCGTCTATGCGCGCGGCACTGATTGGAGCGACTGCCCAGCTGAGGGCCTCGCGGCAGATAATTTCGCGGAGGAGGTTTCGGTTTTTCTCACTCATCTGCTTAGAGTCGTTGAGCAGGGGGTGGTGGAAATCGGGCGGCAGGATAACTGCGGCGGCAAAAACAGGTCCGGCAAGGCATCCACGCCCCGCCTCGTCGCAGCCCGCCTCAAGCAGCTCGTTTTGATAAAAATTTGGCAACATGAGGCAAAGTTACTTTTTTTTCGGAAAAAATCGTAACTTTACGCTCAGAAACTACTCTAACAAGATGCTATAATATATATATGGTAGCCATAACTCGTCAAACAAGCGGACTTGCGATACTGATATTGCTGACAACGATAGTGTTATGCACTATAAGGCTTCAGCTGCACCCTTTTGCAGCCGAGAGTGCGGTATGCAGTAATGGTGTGCCGATTTGGGAGTGCATTGTGTCGGCGGTATTGCTCTTTGCCACGGCAATTGTGGTAAATCGTACGGCGGTGAAGATGGGCATACTTGGCGGTTTTGGAACGCTGCCCGTGTCGCTATATGGTTTTATAGCGTGCGGAATACTACTCTCGCCTCAGATGCTCACCGCATCGGCGGCGGGGCTGATGACGGCCTTAGGTATAATGTTTCTGCTGAGGGTAATGCATATTTTCGGCGACAAAGAGTCGGTATTTACGGGCACGCTATTTTTAGGTGTTGCAGCGGTGATATATCCGCCGGCAGCAGTGTTAGGTGCGGCAATACCTATAGCGATTTTTGTTGCGCCACTGAATATTCGGCAGACGATACTCGCCATTGTAGGGTGGGTGCTGCCTATAGCGGCAGTAAGCTATGTGAATTGGTACTTGGGCGGCGAGATTACGGAGACAGTAGTCGGCATGTGGCAGCAGATTACAGAACACTCCAACATACCGCTATCGCCACTGCCGATAGTAACCATGGTGATTGCTGCTGTGGTGGCGATTTTGATACTTATTGGAGTGATAATGAGCATAAGCTACAGATATACGCTGCTTGTGTCGGTCAGAAAATGTATCGAAATGGAGGTGCTGCTGACAATGGTATCTATTGCGGCATTTTTCATGCCAGGGTGCAATATAACAATACTTCCTGTGGTATCTGTACCCGTCTCTGTGATGCTTGCTTTTACTTTGGAGAGGCTCAATAACAGGTGGGCAAACTATCTCTATGGCGGAGTGGTTGCGCTTGTGATTATACATCTTTTTATCTATTGATTTTGGGAAAATATTACCCTATTTGATAAAAAATCGCATATTTTTTTGCACAAAAGAAAATATCTTAATAACTTTGTACGCTATATGTTTAAGAGACACAGCGTCTTAAAGCGGAAAAATACAATTTTTATTAACTAAACTTATAACCATTAAATTTATCTGTTATGAACATGAAAAAGTCTATTAGGGGGGGGTATGTCGCACCCTCTATGGAGGTTGAGTCGTTTGCAGCCGAGCGCGGTTTCCTCGACTCTGTGAACGGTGTTGAGGCACTGAAGACCAGCTACAGCTTCTCTTGGGACGAAGAGGAGTAGCCAATGTTAAACCACAAAAAAAATGAAAAAAATGAAGAAGTTTTCAATTATTTGCGGTTTGGCATTAGCAATGCTTACCGCA
>JAFWBN010000211.1 GCA_017507075.1 Alistipes sp.
CAGTGGCACTGTAACATACTCTGACGGCACTCCTGCTGCGGGCGTAAGCATCTCAGATGGATTCTCAGTAGTGCAGACCGATGCAAATGGAGAGTACACACTCTGCCCAGACAAAGATTGTTACTACATCTACTACTCTACCCCTGCAGACTGCGAGGTTAATATCAATAATTACGGTCAGCCTTGCTTCTTTACCAAGTATAGCGAGAGTGTTTCAACTTACGACTTTACGCTTACTAAACTTGCAGGTGGCAAAGAGACTAATTTTAGCCTCTTCTGCCTTGCTGACCCTCAGTGCCATGGAGTAGCTCGCTATCCTCAAGAAGTATCAGATGCATACCGATTTAACAACGAGTCTGTGCCTGCAATCAAGGCTCATGCAGCTACCAAAACTACTCCTTGCTATGGCGTAACTTTGGGAGATATTGTATATTCTGAAACTTCTCGTAATTCGTCTAGTTATATGGCAACAATGCGTACTCATATGGCCAAGAGCAATATAGGTATGCCTATCTTCCAGACTATGGGTAACCACGACTATACATATTTTTATGGCGCAAGCAACCCTCTTTTGGCAGATGAGACCTCTTCTACCTATAATATTAAGGCTCAGCGAGCATTTGAGGATTGCTTTGGCCCGATAAACCACTCTTGGAATCGTGGTGATGCGCATATCGTTTGTATGCGTAATATGCAGTGGACAAGCAATGAGGATGCAGGTGATTATACATCTCCTACATTTACTTCTGAGCAGATTGAGTGGCTGAGACGAGATTTGTCATTTGTTCCAACGGATAAACTTGTGATTTTCTGTGTGCATGTACCTCTTGTAAATTCATTAAAGGCTGGTGTGCAGGATATAATTTCGCTACTCAAAAATTATCCAAACTGCCATATCATGTCAGGTCATACCCACTATATGCGTAATGAGCCTACAAAGTCTGGCGGAATTTATGAGCATGTTCACGCTGCAGTTTGCGGTCAGTGGTGGTGGTCTAATATCAATGGCGACGGCTGTCCAAATGGCTATGGAGTCTATGATATTGAGGGAAATACAATCAAGAATTGGTATTACATGGGCGTAAATGATGGTATGAAGGATAGAGATTATCAGATTCGTCTATATCGCGGCGACCTTATCTGCGGTAGTAATACAAAAAGATTTGTCCTCCAGCATGGTAACGATGTAATTATTGCCAATGTGTTTAATGCAGATAAGAATTGGAAGGTTAAAATCTATGAGGATGACACGAGCTATGATATGGAGTTTATTCCAGAGAAAAAATACTCTTCTAAGGCGGGAAGCACTTACTATTTAGAGACAAGTTATCCTGTATCTGTGCCAACAGACTCTGGTCAGGATTGGTGGGCTATTGGCTACCATATTGGCGTGAGAGGAAGAAGTGGTACAAGTGGTAGTTATCATACAAACTGTTTCCATATGTACAAGCACACTTTGGTAAATCCTAATGCTACTACAATTCGTGTTGAGGCTACCGATATTTTTGGTACAAAATACACACAAACAGAGATTCTTTCAAACACAGCAAGTGGTGGATACAATAGTGCTATTTACACAGGCGTTCCATGGAATTATTAACATAAGTTGAGTGTATATTCAAGAAGGCGGGCAGTGTTGTCCGCCTTCTTTTTCGGCTTGATATTTGTTTCAAGGTTGTTGTAATCAAAAAAAATACAACTATGAAACAGAAAATGTTATTTGCCGCCATGTTGGTTATTGCTGCCGTTTTAGGTTTTGTCGGCTTTACGCAATCATCAAAAAAGAGTCTTGCTGCAGCCTCTTCGCAGAATCAGACCGCCATTAACGACACCAGAGAGGAGAGACACAAGGCGCGAGAGGCTCGTCGTGCCGAGAGGCTTGCCGAGTATGAGAAGTTTATGGATTCGATAGTTCTTGCCCGTAACTTCAAGTTTATACCACAGAGCATGGAGCAACAGCCCGCCGGAACACCTCGACAGCTATACAATCCCAACTACGAGTTATCGGTGTGGGATACAGAGGTTGATATCTGTCTGCCATATATAAAGGGTGTAACTCCGCCATATCGTTTTGTATTGCTCAACTATACGCTTCCGGAGGTGTCGCACTACTTAACCGAGCAGACTCATGAGGGTTGGACGGTATCTTTTTCAAGTTCGCTCTTCTCAGCAACAGATTACAACTTTTCACTTGCCATATACTCCTCTTCGGGTAGCGCAACGCTTACTATCTCCTCTACATGGTATCCCGATGTGCAGTATAATGGTAGTATAGTAAGTATAAATTAGTATGAAAAAATTGTCTGTAGTGGTTGCAGTGCTATTTTGTGGCATTGCAACCTGTTTTGCTGAGAATAAAGAGCGTTTTATTGCTCAGACAGACTCGCTTATATACTCTCGCAGATGGTCTTTTCGTCCTATTACAATGCAGAATCCGGATACGGGAACTACGCGAGATATTTATGCTTACAACTTCTTCTTTAACATGGATAAGACCCATGTAACAGTCAGTATGCCCGTAGAGTGGGTGAATATGTCTATATTTACAGAAGAGTTTACAGCTCAAGTAGATAACTACTCAGCCTCTTTTATAGATAACGACTATTGGCGGATACTCTTCACAATAGACAGCAAAAGTGGTAATTGGGTGGTGGAACTTGCCGTAGAGCCGACAACGGGAAGGGTAAATATGGCTATTGTCGCAGAGCAGGGGACAATGCGGTATGTGGGTGCGTTCTATGTTTTGAAAAACGAGAGAAAATAGCTATATTTGTGAAAAATTATAGCTATGAAGTTTAGAATTGGTCATGGATACGATGTCCACGCCTTAGCAGAGGGCTTGCGCTTGGTGTTGGGTGGGGTAGAGATTGCTCATACAAAGGGTTGTGTAGCCCACTCTGACGGTGATGTATTGCTGCATGCAATTTGTGATGCGCTGCTTGGTGCTGCGGCACTTGGCGATATTGGAAAACATTTTCCGGATACCTCTGCCGAGTTTAAGGGCATAGACTCTCGCCTGCTATTTGAGAGAGTTGTGGCTCTGCTTGCTGAAAATGGTTATAAAATTGGCAATATAGACTCTACAATTGCTATGCAAAGACCAAAATTGCGTCCGCATATAGATACTATGCGAAAGGCAATCGCTACTTGTGTGGGTATTGATGTTGATTGTGTTTCTGTCAAGGCTACCACAACAGAGCATTTGGGCTTTGAAGGCGAGGAGTTGGGCGTGTCTGCTACGGCTGTTGTATTGATATATAAAGATTGATAGATTATGAAAAACCTTTCCCCAAAACTTGTCTGGGAGATTTTTGACCAGATAACAAAAGTGCCTCGTCCATCAAAGAAGGAGGAGAAAATTATTGCATATTTGCTCGATTTTGCCGAGAAACACTCCCTTGAGTGCAAGCGCGACGATATAGGCAATGTGGTAATCAAAAAACCTGCTACGGCGGGCTATGAGGCTGTGCCAACAGTGGTTTTACAGTCGCATATGGATATGGTGTGTGAGAAAAACTCAAATGTAGAGCATAATTTCGAGACCGACCCTATCGTAACAAAGATTGTAGATGGTTGGGTTAAGGCTGAGGGTACTACTCTTGGTGCTGATTGCGGTATCGGTATGGCTGCAGCCCTTGCTGTACTTGTAGATGATACAATTGAGCATGGTGCTATAGAGGCTCTGTTTACAGTCGATGAGGAGACAGGTCTTACAGGCGCATTTAACCTCGGAGAGAGTATGATTTCGGGTAAATACTTGATAAATCTTGACTCTGAGGATGAGGGCGAGCTGTTTATCGGCTGCGCAGGTGGCGTGGATACTATTGGACGAATTAAATACAGCGTTGAGACTCTGCCAGCAGATTATGAATACTACAGAATAGCTGTCTCAGACCTTAAGGGCGGACACTCAGGCGATGATATTGACAAGGGACTTGGTAACTCCAATAAAATCCTTGCCTATTTTCTCTACGATGTTCAGCGTTATGGCATCCGCTTGGGTATGTTTGATGGCGGAAATCTTAGAAATGCAATTCCTCGTGAAGCGTATGCTGTTGTGGCTGTGCCAAAGCAAAATGCGCTGCTCTTTGAGACCGCACTTGCAACCTATATTTCGGCTGTGAAATCTCTCTATGCCATCACAGAGCCTAATCTCAAAATTAGTGTAAGTGAGGCGACTCTGCAGCCTGTAATAGACTCTGTTACGCAGAAAAAACTCCTTGCAGCTCTTGTCGGCCTTCCAAATGGAGTTCTTGCAATGTCGCAAGCTATGAAAGGCCTTGTTGAGACCTCTACAAACCTTGCATCTGTAAAGTTTGTAGGTAACGAGATTGTTATCACAACCTCTCAGCGTTCTTCTGTAGAAAGAACTAAAAAAGATGCAAAACATGCTATTGAAGCAGTGCTTGAGTTGGCGGGTGCAACAGTAGAACACTCAGACGGTTATCCTGGATGGAATCCAAATCCGGACTCTCAACTTTTGCAGTGGAGCGTAGATAGCTATAAAGAGCTTTTTGGTGTAGAGCCAAAGGTAAGAGCTATACATGCAGGCCTTGAGTGCGGTCTGTTCCTTGAGAAGTATCCGCACCTTGAGATGGTCTCTTTCGGTCCGACTTTAAGGGGCGTTCACTCTCCGGATGAGCGACTTGAAATTGCTACAGTTGATAAGTTCTGGCGACTGCTACTCGATGTATTAAAGAGGGTAAAGTAAGAAACGATTGAAATTTATGGTAAGGGGTGATGGCGGTGCTGTCGCCCTTTTTACATGCCGTGGTCTAAGGCTTTTGTCGGGGTTATTACATACTGCTCTCCTATGTTGTAACTTATTTGGGGATAGGAGAGTATGCCTGTTACTGAAATTTCTTCTTGAGGTAGAGGTAGCCCAATGACGGGTGCTGTTTCGGGGATGTTTATATAGATTGTATTTCCTGCATTATCAGATAGACGATGGTAGCCACCGGCAGTTGGCACTTCATCCGCTGCGGGCCAATGGTGCAGGTTGTCGATTTTTACAATTCGACCACACATTTCGCTGTCAAGCAGGTGTATGGCGGTATTTATAATCGGAATTTCAGATTTTGTAAAGTGGCGAATAATCTTCTCTTTGATATATGGGCGGCTGTTTATATAGCCGATATAGTTGTTGTTATATCCACTTTTATCTCTTACACCGACTTTTAGAATATGGTTATCCATTGTGCCTGATAGACCTTGAAGTCTTACAGTAACTTTAGAGCCTTCAGGGTATAGCTTGCAGGAGTTGTAAATTCCGAGCATAATCTCAATGCCTGCACTGCCGTCGTCAATAAATATCGAGCGGGTTATATACCCCTCGGAGTCGGATGATATGACTGTGCCTGTAAATATTATATCTTGGTTAAAATCTGCCGATTGATATCGGCACATATCTCTGAGTTGAGATATTGTTGCGTTGGGAGTATAATCAACACAAACACCTTTAGGCTCGTCATATTTACGGCAAGCAGAAATAATCAAAATTGGCAAAATAATCGATAATAAAAGGCGTCTCATGCTACAAAATTAACAACATTTTGTTATCTTTGCATCTATGAAGTCAAAGATATTACATAAATTTATTCTGCTTTTGATGTTGCTGTGTGGGACAAATCTTTATGCGGCGACAAAAGAGATTGTCTCAGAAGATGTTAAAACATCTGTTTCACAAACACTTACGCGCATTGTTCAGCGAGAGCTGAGGGGTGTTCCCGTAAAAGTTACATCTATAACTCTTAAAGGTGGCAAAGTTCGGGTAGCAGCCTCTACGGGTCTTTCATACTATCCGGTAAGAGAGGATAATTTGCAGGCGATGTGCGACTCTGTTCGCCTCTGTTTGCCCCAATCTCTGCAGAAGAAGGATATATATTTTGTGTCAGATTCGCGTAATCTAAAGGATTATATTCCGCTATACTATAGAGAGTCTGATAAGGGCGTAAAACGCTTTGTAAATGACTCTGAGGGTGGGCAGCTGACTGTTCCGGAGAGAAAATTTGCCATTACAAAGGGCTTGAAAGATAGACATATAGCTATGTGGCAGAGCCATGGACGCTATTTTGATGTAAAGACAAATAATTGGTCATGGCAACGCTCACTGCTTTGGCAGACGGTTGAGGATTTATATACTCAGAGCTATGTTTTGCCATATCTTGTTCCGATGCTCGAAAATGCAGGAGCAACGGTATTACTGCCTCGTGAGCGAGATTTTCAGACTATCGAGATTGTTGTAGATAATGACGGCAGCGACTATAAAGAGGATGGTTGCGCTGTATGGAATAGTGTAGAGGATGGATTTGCTCATAAAAAAGAGAGTTATCTCTCAGGAGAGAATCCATTTAGAGATGGTACTTGTCGCGTTACAGAGACTGTTGATGGAGAGCAGAGTGTAAGCAGTGCTATTTGGTCAGCAAAATTTGAAAAGAGTGATGATTATGCTCTCTATGTGAGCTACAAATCCTTTCCGAGAAGTTCAACGGCTGCTGTATATACAATCTCACACGCAGGCGGAGAGAGTAGGGTTAAGGTTAATCAGCGTATCGGTGGCGGTACATGGATATATCTTGGAACATACCGCTTTTTGAAGGGTGAAAATAGGGCAGTGGTTACTCTGTCTAACCTCTCAGAAGATAATAAATCGCTTGTCTGTGCCGATGCGGTAAAGATAGGTGGAGGATATGGAAATATTGCCCGAACAGTTTGCGACTCACTCAGAGTCGAAGGGTGTGATTATACGCCTATAACCAGCGGTATGCCACGATATTGTGAGGGTGCAAGGTATTGGTTGCAGTGGGCAGGTTTTGATGAAAAGGTATATAATCCGCAGGAAAACTGCAACGACTATAAAGATGATTACATGTGTCGTGGTGAGTGGGTAAATGCTCTTATGGGAGGCTCGGACAGATTGAAAAAAGAGGAGGGATTGGGTATTCCTATAGATTTATCGCTTGCTTTCCACTCTGATGCGGGTATCACGGATGATGATGCTACAATAGGCACTTTGGGAATATATTATACAAAGTTTAAGAAGGGTAAGTTTGAGGGAGGTGCAAAGCGTTACCTCTCCAGAGACCTTACAGACCTTATAATGACCCAAATAGCAGGCGATATAAGGGCTACATACGAGCCTGAGTGGCGCAGAAGAGGTATGTGGAATCGCTCCTATTTCGAGGCGAGAGTGCCATCAACACCGACAATGTTGTTGGAGCTTTTGTCGCACCAAAATCTTGCAGATATGCGCTTGGGACATGACCCAAATTTCAAGTTTATAGTGTCGCGCGCTATCTATAAGGCTGTTTTGCGCCACCTCTCTGCTCAATATGAGTGCCAATATTGTGTTACTCCGCTACCTGTAAATAGTTTTGCTACAGCTCCTGCAGAGGGTGGAGTTCGCCTTAGTTGGCGACCTACAATAGACTCTCTTGAGGTTACAGCTAAACCAACCGCTTATGTAGTATATACAAAAGAGGGTGATAAGGGCTTTGATAATGGTGTTGTCGTTACGGATAACTCGCTGATTGTAAACCAGAAGAGCGGTGTTATTTATAGTTATCGTGTAACTGCAAGAAATGCAGGAGGAGAGAGTTTTCCGAGTGAGACACTCTCTGTCTGCATAGATGAAAATGCAGCCACTACGGCTATGATTATAAATGGTTTTGACCGTCTTGCAGCTCCTGAGTGTAGAGAGGATGGTTTCCATAATGAGTTTGACAGTGGCGTGGCTTATCTGCGTGATGTGGCGTTTATTGGAGAGCAGAGGGTGCATGATATCTCAAAGCGTCGCGAGAAGGTGGAGAGGTTTGCTTTGGGTGTCTCTTACAGCGACCATGCAGGAGAGATTGTTGCGGGAAATAGCTTTAATTATCCATATCAGCATGGAAAGAGCCTTGTTTCAGCAGGATGCTCGTTCTATTCGGCAAGTGTTGCTGCTGTAGAGCAGGGTGATGTTGATTTGTCGGGATATAACCTTGTAGATTTGATTCTTGGAAAGCAGCGTACAACAAAAGTAGGAAGGGGAACAGTTCCTTTAAGATATAAATGTTTTTCGGCTGATTTACAGCGAGTTATTAGTGATTACTTAAAGTCGGGTGGAGCTCTATTTACATCTGGCTCATATATAGGATATGACCTATTTGAGAGCGAGGGTTGCAGTGAAGCTGATAAATATTTTGCGGCTGATATGTTGCATATAGTTTATCAAGGTTGCAATGTAACCAACTCCTCTTGTGCAGTCTCAAAGAGCCGTGCGGCTATTCGTCTGACTTGCAATGAGTATAATTTCTGTCGTGAGTATAATCCGGATTACTATAAAGTATCCTCTGTGGATGGTTTTGCGGCAACAAAGGGGGCTGTAGAGCTTCTTCGCTATCCAGATAGTGGCATTGCGGCAGCTGTGGGATATCGAGACGAGTGTGCAACATTTGTTATGGGATTTCCATTTGAGTCTATTACAGATGATGAAAGCAGAGATTGTTTGATGAAAGATATTGTTAAATACTTAATACACTAACCTATGAAACGAATACTTTTAATAATCGTTGCAACTATTTGTAGTATATCAGTTTATGCATCTGATTATACAAATGTTATTGTTCCAAGACCACTCTCTTGTCAGGCAGCTGAGGGGGTGTTTGTTCTTACGCCAAAAACAGTGGTAAGGGCATCTTCAGAGACACTTGTAAGTGCCGGTAAAATCTTTGCAGAGGATTTGGCGGCTATTACAGGCTCTACACTTGCAGTAAGGAAGAGTTCGCTTAGAGAGGGTGCTGTAAACCTCTCTGTTGACTCAAAACTCGCAGAAGAGGAGTATAAATTAAAGATTACCAAGACCGGTATATGGATTACAGGTGGCAGTAATAGAGGTGTATTCTATGGACTGCAAAGCCTGCTGCAGATAGTTGCTGCGACAAATAAAGATAAGGTTGGATATAGTTTAGCAGCCGTAACAATCTCCGATAAACCTCATTTTGCTTATCGTGGCGGTATGTTTGATGTCTGCCGTCATATCTTTACTGTAGATGAAGTAAAGCGTTATATAGATATTCTTGCGCTCCACAAAATCAATAAGTTCCATTGGCACCTTACTGAAGACCAGGGTTGGCGTATAGAGATTAAGCGTTACCCAGAACTCTCTAAGGTTGCTGCCTATAGAAATCAGACAATTATTGGTCGTAATCGTGTATCAAAGGTGTATGATGGCACTCGCTATGGCGGAATCTTTACACAAGAGGAGGTAAAAGAGATAGTAGCCTATGCTGCAGAGCGTTATATTGATGTAATACCGGAGATAGAGATGCCGGGTCATGCTGTAGCGGCACTTACGGCATATCCTAATTTGGGTTGTACTTCAGGTCCTTATGAGGTTTGGACTCGTTGGGGCATTAGCAAGGATGTATTCTGTGCAGGTAAGGAGGAGACCTTCGAGTTCTTGGAAAATGTATTGACTGAAGTTTTGGAGCTCTTCCCATACAAATATATCCATATCGGAGGCGATGAGGCTCCGCGTGATAGATGGAAGGTGTGCCCACATTGCCAGAAACGAATTAAAGAGGAGGGACTAAAAGATGAAAATCAACTTCAGAGCTACTTTATGGAGCGTATCGAAAAGTGGCTCAATGAGCGAGGCAGAAGTATTATCGGTTGGGATGAGATTTTGAAGGGTGGAATCTCCAAGAGCGCAACAGTTATGTCTTGGCGCGGTACTAAGGGCGGTATTGCGGCGGCAAAGTTGGGAAATAATGTAATTATGGCTCCAAATACATACTGCTACATTGACTACTACCAGACTTCAAACCATAAAGAGAATAACGAGCCACTTGGTAATGGTCGCAAGCCTGTTACTCTGCGCAAGGCCTACTCTTTAGACCCTTATGAGGGATTAAACAAGGAGCAGCAGCAGTATATCAAGGGCGTGCAGATGAATCTGTGGACAGAGTATATCGCAACTTTTGCCCATGCACAGCACATGATACTGCCTCGTATAGCAGCTTTGGCAGAGATAGGTTGGTCGTATGGTAATAAGGACTACGACGACTTCTCTCGCCGTATGCATCTGTTGCGTAATGTTTATGACAAGCAGGGCTTTGTCTATGCACCATATTTCTTTGAGGGAGTAGAGTAATGAAAGCAGTCTCTTCACATACAATGCGTACTGTTGCTATGCCTTTTGGTATGGTTGTGGGGGCATTGTTGTGTCGTCAGATTGTTGCTTTTGATAATTGGAGTGGGGGAGTGATTACTCCTCTACTCATATTTATAATGCTCTTTTTTACCTATTGTAGGGTGGATATATCAAAGATGCGCCCTACAATGATGCATTTTTGGCTATTTGCTACGCAAATAATAGGCTCTATGTCTCTATATACTCTCTGTCAGCCTCTTGGTCAAACTGTGGCTCAAGGTGCAATGATTTGCGCTCTTGCGCCAATAGCTATGGCTGCTGTGGTTATAGGCGGTATGCTGGGAGCTAATATAGAGACTATGACAACCTACAGTCTGATGTGTAATATCGGGACTGCGGTTGTCGCACCATTTCTGCTCTCATGGGTAGGCAATGGAGAGTGTACTCTGATGCAGATTTTGTCAAAAGTAGCACCGCTGCTTGTTGCCCCGTTTGTCGCAGGTCAGCTGTGTCGATTCTGTCTGCCAAAGGTTGCGCATTGGGTTGCAAATCATAGCAGAGTATCGTTTTATGTGTGGCTTGTCTCTTTAGCGGTGGTCGTAGGGCGTACAACAGCGTTTATTATTGACCATAGTGTAGCTGAAGGTGAAGTTGAGATTATTCTTGCCATAGTTGCAGCTGTGATTTGTATCGCACAATTTGCATTGGGCCGTAAAATAGGTGCTAAATATGGGGATAAAATTGCCGGAGGTCAGTCGTTGGGTCAGAAAAATACTGTCCTTGCAGTATGGATGGCACAGTCGTTTCTCGACCCGCTCTCATGCGTGGCCCCAACAGCATATATAGTTTGGCAAAACCTTGTTAACTCATATCAAATATATAAAAAACGGGATTGATGAAGATAGGAGATGTTGAATTAAGGGA